>DAOVUC010000029.1 GCA_030632765.1 Candidatus Dadabacteria bacterium | reverse complement strand
TGCCCCTTTTTTATTTGCGTATAGTACCCGCTGCCGAACTTAATATCAGGAGAACCGGCGCAGTCGCCTTTGCATTGGCAGACTCAGAGAACCATTATAATCAGGCCATGATCAGAGGCAGGGTCGTTGAAGATACCCACCAAGGCGCAGACGAGCATATAAACTCATTGGCAAAGAAATACTTGGGCGTAGATGAATACCCTCACCGTCAGCCCGGAGAGCAGAGGGTAATTTTTAAAATTAAACCAGAGAAAGTCTTTAAAATCGAAGGGTAAAAAAAAAGCCCTGACGTAGTTTGGAATGACTGCGCCAGGGCTTCTATTGCTTCTCTTATGAAGTAAACCTTATTTAGGACTGGGTGCCGTCTGAAGTACCAGTGGTGTCTTCAGTTGTAGCGCCTTTATCTTTTCCGCCGCAAGCTTGTACGTCAGAGGATGTGATAGCGAAGCTTCCCAATGCCAGTCCTAATGCAATTGCCAATGTAAGTACTAATCTCTTCATTATTAACGCCTCCTGCTTTTGGATATATAAAAAGTGTAGCTAACGATCCCTGATTTGACTAGCAATTAAATTTCTCTTAATAATAAAAGACAGATTTCTCTCTACGCTAGAAATGACGGGCGGATAGCATCCGCTGGCGAGCTTTGACTCCGAAACTCCTTAGAAATAGTTTGTCCAGCGCGTGATGTCATCTCGACCAGCACACATTGTGTGCATGTGAGAGATCTAAAGCATTTTATCGTTCATAAATTCCCAATTAGGATTTTGCTGTTCGATCAGCTCTGTTTTCTTATTTCTTCTCCACTTCTTTATTTCTTTTTCCCTTCTAATTGCATCTGCCATAGTTTCATAAACTTCACAGTAAACCAAGTTATAACAATGGTATTTACCTGAAAAAGTATCTTCATTATTTTTATTTTCCAAATGTTCCTGGAGTCTTCTGGGCAGGTTGTTCGTGACACCTATATATAGTGTCGTCTTGCTTGGATTGGTAGTTATATAGAGGTAGTAACTCCGCTTAGACATTTTCTGAAATATACAATATCTATTTATAAAAATAAAAACTGTAAAGAAAGATTTCTCGCTTACGCTCGAAATGACGGGTGTTTTTATGATACTATATCGAAAACACCACCGTCATCTCGACCATCGGGAGAGATCTTTTCTTTAAATAGAGACACCTTGAATGACCCTTGAGAAGGCGATCTCTAAACTCTTTAAGGTGTTAGACGATGTGTGGGCGCGTCACGCCAACCCCTGGAGCGTCTGGACCCGCTACGCTACTATGGGCTGGAAGATTTCTATAGCTGGTTGTATTAATTGTGCATAATCGACAATAGTATGTGTATAATACTTAAAGTTATATCTTAAGTGGGATAAAGCGTTTTATTTTCCCGGTTTCTGGGTGGTGAGGGAGAGAATCTACTACTTCAAAGGTGACTATTGGATTAGGTAGACCGTATTTATCAAGGTTTTTTAAGATTGTATCTTTCATCTCTTGAATATTCGGCTCGCCGTTACAAACAAGCTTTATGTGTGCGCCTTCTTTTGTTTGAACAACCTGAAATTCATCAACTTCCTTCTCCAGCTCCAAAATATCACTGTATGACGTCGGGTGAACTTTCACCTCACCGTATAGAAACCAGTTTGTAGCCTTACCCAAGATTCTGAGAACCCTCTTGTAGGCCGGATACTCGGCAATCCCCTCCCCTATCTCTATTATATCATCCACTTCGTAGCGGATCATGGGGAGCGAGTGGTTTGTCAAATTTGTGGCCAGCACTTTTGCAGCGTCCTCGACTTTAGCGACCGGCTGATTGTTGTGATCTACGATTTCGAGTATTGCTCCGTCCTCACAAATTATCATCCCCGGGCTGAACTCTGTTTCAACCCCCATTTGCCCTATCTCTACACAGCCCCACGAATTGCTTGCTTTTACGCCCCATGCCCTCATCACGCGCTCACGAATATCCTCGTCCTGCGGGCCTGAATTAGTGCAGACCCATCTTGGGTGTATGTCGAGCTCCCCCCTAAGCTGAGCTGATGCCAGCTCTGCAACCGATGAGGCGTAAGCGTTTAAATAAGTTGGCTGGAATGCATTTAGCTTCTCGCACACCTCGGGAATCGGGTCTGTCGAGCCAAGACTTAATAGCTCAATTTGAGGAAGCGGCTTACTCGGAAACACGTACGGGCTTCCGTGAAGAAGCGTGGGGGCTTCAACCGCGGCGAGTTTCATCGGGCCATTGTAGCCATTTTTTTTCTCGTCATTGATGAGATAGCGGTATGTATAGCAGATTATTTGTTTAAGAAACTCCATGTCCCAGAGAAACAGACCTCTTTTTCCAGTGGAGCCGCCGGTTGCGATAAAGAGATACTCGTTATTAAAAAACGGGTTTGAAGTCTCTCCCGTCCTGACCCCTTCAAGGTGTCTCTCCGCGATGTCGTACGTAACGGGGGCTGCCACAAAATCGTCCCAGCGGTCCATGTGCATGTTTTTATCATTTGGCGGAAGTGTTGGTAAATCCTCAAGATTAAAATTATCTATATCAACCGAGCTAAGTACATTTTTATAAAATACGGTGTTCTCTTTTGCGTCTCTTAACAAGTCTCTAAGCGCTTTTGTTTGGTAGTCCCGGAGCTGCTCACGAGTCCATGCCAGACGCTCTAAGTGCTCGGGCATAAGCTTCTGCACATCTGTCCAAACATTCTCTAGTATTTTTTTATAGTCCATTTTACTCTCCGCCATATCGGGTACTTCTATCTACCAAAACAATTCTATCACATAGACAATAATTCTGGTATAATTAGGAACTAGATGGCTGGACTAAAAAAGCCCGATAATAAAGCAGGAGAGTGCTAACTATGACTAGTAAAGATCTTGAGATTTTTAATGACATGCCGTTCTTCTTCTGGGTAAAGGACGAGGAAGGCACATATCTCTGGGTAAACGAAGCGCTCCGTGCAATGGCAACTGAGGAGATTGTCGGGAAAAAAGACAAAGATCTGCCCTGGGCTGATGACGCGGACGCTTTAAGGGCTGATGATTTAAAGGTGCTAGAGACTGGAGAGCCTATGTTCGCTTTTGAGTACGTGCGGAAACCCAATAAAGACAAACTAAGCGTGTGTAAATATCTGGAGGACTTTGAAGGCAAACGCTGCGCCTTTGGGATTTCTTTTGTGATAGAAGAATAGATTTACTTGTCGGGAGATTTTGGGGTAAATTTAAGCAAAATTTTATAAGTAAAACTTAGGAGAAGAACTATGTCGGTAACTTTAATAAACCCATTTGAAGTTCCTAAGGGAAAGGAAGAAGAATGTTTAAAAATGTGGGAGAAGCAGCTGAGTTTTTAAAGAATCAGCCGGGATTTATCAACACGAAGCTACACCAATCTATTTTAGAGGACTCAAAATTCCGTTTTATCAATGTCGCTGAATGGGAAACACCCGAATCATTCTTCAGCGCTGTACAAACCGACGAATTTCAAAAAATTACTTCAGGGAGTATGGACACTTATCCTCATTATCCTTCTCTGTATACAAGAATAAGAGACCTGTAATCTTATAGCTTTATTTCTAGAGTTTAAAAAGCGGATGCATGGCGTGCCCCTCTTTAGAATTAATCACTCTATAAATATCATTCAAACGGATTTATATCTAGCGATATTTTTAACGAGCTATATAGAATAAATTTGCGTCTTTTTTTAACTACCTTCGTCTATTTAATTGAGAGCAAAAATTATTTGCTACAAAAAATACTGGAGGTATTAACCCCATGAGTGAACAGAAAGAGAAAGTAACGTGCGAGTGCGAGAACTGTAAGTGTGAGACATGCAGATGCAGCTGTGAATGTAAGGACTGTCAGTGCGGATAGGAAATTTGATTTCAATGGATATGGGTGCACATTATGTATTTAGATATATTTAGTGATTAATATATATAGTGTGCGCCTATATTTTTGGAAGACAGGAAATGAAAGCCACAGAAAATACAGCCGACATATGGAACGAGTTCTCGGGACAAATTAGGGGTTATCTACTTGGGAAGGTCAAGCAGGAAGATGACGCTGAGGATCTGCTGCAGGAGATTTTTATCAAAATCCACAGCAGCCTTGGCAACCTTAAGGATGAGAAAAAACTCGCCCCATGGATATACCGGATAGTCAGAAACTCGCTCACTGATTACTACAGAAAAAATAGAATCCCGGAGCAGGAGCTTGATGAAAACGGGGAGTATGTAGAAGACGATCACGAAGAGGCTGAGATCAAGGGACTCGTTAAATGTTTAAACGTTTTTATAAGCCGCCTTCCAGAGAAATATAAAGAGCCTCTCATCCTAAGCGACATAAAGGGTATGAAGCAAAAGGATATAGCGGGGCAAATGAATCTATCTTATTCAGGACTCAAGTCCCGTGTGCAGCGTGGGCGTGAGATGATAAAAGAAATGTTTATGAATTGCTGCTGCTATCAGCACAATGCGGATGGCAAGCTAATATCCGACAACTTCAACCACGAGAGCTGTGAGATTTGCAATCCTCCGGCAAACTAAGTTGCTCCTAAGTAATTTTCTATACAGAAACACAACTTGTACTTAGAAACTGGGCTATAATATAATAAGGATGTAATAGATTTCATCTTAAGCCATATATTAAAGAATCAGGAGATATAGCTATGAGATATGCAACT
The DNA here is from genome assembly GCA_030632765.1 of Candidatus Dadabacteria bacterium. Taxonomy (GTDB): domain Bacteria; phylum Desulfobacterota_D; class UBA1144; order Nemesobacterales; family UBA2774; genus CR02bin9. The sequence goes on along the minus strand of DAOVUC010000029.1, from coordinate 6,064 downwards.
ATATTAGGAATATTTGCCGTGATGTTAACGCTCCTTCCCGGCTTGGTATTCGCTGAGCATGTAATCGACGATTCTAAGAACCCAGGTTATCTATTTGTTATAAGCGGGACGTCGGGTTCGTTGGATGGGGATACTTTGACATTAAACGGAGTACCGAACGTAATCTATTTCTCAGACCGTCCGGATCGAGTAGCAGGGCATCTCTCGCTTGAGAAATTTGTAGAGTCATGAAATAAGGGGGTCGATAACTACAAAGCAGACCCGCCAAACGCTACTCTTTCCGTGTTGAACAAAGATGGAGCTAAAAATGTGGTGGTTGAGCTAACAAGTGTAAAGCAGAAAAGCGGTTCGGTAATTTTTAAAGTGGTTGTGCTAGAAGGTGTAGCGGATATTGGGGGATTCACAGAGTCATCGCTATTCATCGACTGGATAGCGGCCGGACACAACCAAGTTCCGGGATCATTGTGATAATCACTTGAAAAACCAAGACCCTAAGCACCTGACCCACCGTTTCACGTACAACCCAAGCCGATAGGAACCGTAAGGCTCCCCCGGCTCATGTTCATAAAGCCGCTAATATTTGAAAGGTTCGCTCGGAAATAAATGAATATTTTGAGTTCAAAAATCGACCTTAAACCCAGCAGAAGTATCTTAGCAATTGTACGCCGGCGGATGCTATCCGCATTCCAACTTAAACCGAGTTTGACAAAAGGTGAGCAGTACAAATCCTCAAAGGTGGGCTCAGGCTCTATTTTTTGTTTCCAGTAGCCCTAAAATTCAATCTATAATTCCTGAAAGTTAACTTAGTCTACGTCAGGCATGCATTGGCGATATTGACTATAGATCTCATTCACCCACTTGATTGACGGACGGTCTTCCCAGATTGCCAAATCCGCAGTCATGTGTGGAGGCAACTTTAGCTTGGCATAGGTAGGATGCTCGTTAGGTATTGCCAGAGGAGCTAGCAGGCTTGCTGCGGTCACGTCTGCTCGCGAAAATTTATCTCCAACCAGAAAACGCCTGCCGTCAGATATCAGGCTGTCGATCCAGGCAAGTTCCTTCTCAATGATTTTCCTGGATTCCCTACCCTGCTCCGGTCCCAGATCCATGAGGTCAATCATTAGCTTACGAACCACACCCCATGTCCCATATAAAACCAATTTTTTAAAGAACGATAAGTCGTTGGCAAAGACCTGCCGGACAATCTCCGGATGATCGATGAGGGCTTCAGAATAGTAGTAGCGACGCACATGCACGCCCGCGACATCATCGAGGCGTTTTTCCAGTTCTCGGCAAGCATCAATATTTGTATTTGGAGTCAGACGTATCGATACCGCAGTGCTTTGGGCTTCCGCCCAGTCAATAATATTGCTCGAGCCCTGCACAACTTGCCCGTCAGCTACCAAAATGGGGAGAGACGTGCCCGGGGCTCCGAGTTTCTTAGCTGTGAAGCTATGGAGACCAGGCGGGAGATAGCAAATCTCATATTCAATGCCGTGATAGTCCAACGCCCAGCGCGCCTTCTCGCAAAAGTGCGAATTAGCAAAGATATTGAGAACAGTTTTTGAAATAGTGATAACCCCCTCTATTTGTGATCTTCGAAATTTGATCGAGTGTAGCTATTCTATATGAAGTTAAAGATAGTATATAGAAATACGGGAGCATATACACCCTTTTTTGCACGCAGGGCGTGCTCCCATAGGAGTTCTGCACATCTCCCCTGCAATATATAAGCTACGAAGTCCCTCTTATCCATTGACGCACCTTAGAAACCGTATGCCTGCGGATGCTATCCGCATTCCAACTTAAATCGGCATTGACCATAGTGTAGCGGAAAAACTATTATCATCCTCAACTTTATTGTAATATGAAGCTAAAGATTCTTTCCTGGGAGGGAGTTATGAACAATATTGACCTTGTTAAACATGTCACAAATATGCTTTGTGAAAATGATAATGACTTGCAGGTTCTCGAAGAATATTTTGATCCTAACTTCACATTCGATGGGAACGGCAGCTCCGGAAATTTGGATGATTTTAGCAAGAAGATTTTGGAGAAGAAAAACTCTCCGGAAATAAAAAAAAATCCCAACTCTTGCCAATTTTATTGTATTATATAGTTAGCAACCATCTGAGGGAGGAGCAATGTTAGAGACAATAGAAGGACTACCGGATAATGCTTTGGGATTTACAGCCAAGGGAAAGGTAACATCTAAGGACTACGAAACAGTCCTTATCCCGGCTGTGGAAGAGAAACTCAAAAATAACGATAAAGTACGCCTGCTTTATCATCTGGGCGACGAGTTTGAGGGGTTTGAAGCGGGGGCGATGTGGGACGACGCAAAGGTGGGACTCGCCCATATTACAGCGTGGGAGAAGATCGCTATTGTCACAGATGTGAACTGGATCAAAAAGGCGGGAAGGATATTCGGATTCGCGATTGAAACTATGTCGGTCTCGGGTCTTGTAAAAGTATTCCACAACGCAGAATTCGACCAGGCGATTACATGGATCGAGGAAGATGATTAAAACAAGTAGTATCCCAGTTTACCTTTAGCCGTACTAATATCTTTGGAAATAATTATAGATATATCATGAAGAATCATAGACAGTAGTACTATGCAAAGCAAGAACCCTCTTCTATTCATCCCGATGCTCTTGATTTTTTGCTTTGCGGCTTGTGACAGTGGGGGGGCAACTCTTGCATAGAGCTTGTAGATGACAACAACTTCCTCCTAGCTTTTCAGGAATGCCCGAATGACGGGATTAAGCAGATATGCAACTCTTTTGACTGCGTGCTGACTACTCAAATTGGTGGAATCCCAGCGCCTCTTGATGCGCTTTTAGAGATAAACCCAAGCGACTGCAGCCGAGTAGACTTTTGTTTCAACCTCGAATGCGACCTCAGATCAGAGACAGGCGAGGTTGTTGGTGAGGAGATTCTCGCAAGCAATGAATTTATCGGCGTAGCTCTGTTAAACGGCGGGGGCCCGTTTGATTTTTCATGCACTCCCATACTCCCTCTAAATTAATATTCAGAATTTCTACCAAAATCCGCCCGTTCCTGTTAACATTACACACCAAATGAGCGACTCAAATAGAATAGAAAACATTATAGATTTCACTTTAGAGAGAAACCTGGACGCAATTGCAATGAAGTTCAAGGATGAGGTTTATACCTATGGGGATCTCGAACTGCTTTCCCGTCACATGTCGACCTGGTTCACGGCTATGGAACTAAAGGGAGAGCCGGTTGCGTTTATGCTCCCAAATGGTTTTGAAATATTGATCACATACCTTGCCTGCTTTAAATCAGGCGCTGTGGCAATGCCGCTAAACAGACGTTACGCCGCTCCCGAGCTTGAAAGAACGCTCATAAATTCAGAGGCAAGGTGTCTCATCATCGAACTTGAGAAATTACATCTCCTAAATGAAATTGATCTTTCAAAAACCTCTGTGAAAAAGATCTATTTAAATGGAGTTATGCCAAGAGAGGGATATAGCAACTTTTATACTCTCCTTGGTCCCGCCGGGCAATATATTGAGCGAGAAATTGACGTTGACGACCCCGCTGTAATTCTATACACATCAGGTTCTACAGGAGAGCCCAAGGGTGTAGTCCATAGCTATGCGTCGGTCGATGGAATTCTGGATTCCACATCCCGCGCGCTTGATGATATAAACGAAAATGACAGAGTGCTGGTCATGGACCCCCTGGTGCATATAAGCGGATTCCTTGAAACATTCTCAGCACTTTATAAAGGGGCAACCGTAATCCTGGATGAAGGATTTAAGCTGGACAGGTGCATACCCGCTCTTGTGAACGAGCGCCCTACTCTGCTTACTACTCACATTGACGTATACGTAAAAATCCTGGACTCCGGGCTTACAAACAAAGATACGTTCGGGTCTTTGCGCGGGATATACACAGGCGGCGACTCACTCCCGAGCGCGTTTCAACAAAGTTTTTATGACCATTGTGGGCTAGTCATTCAGCTAGGCTACGGCATGACAGAGGCCATATGGCTAACTATTAATAGAGGGCTCGACACAGAGGGCAAAGGTTCTATAGGTACCGTCCTACCGGGGGTCGAGATTAGGTTGGTCTCTAAAGACGGGAATGATGTAGAGGATGGTGAAGTTGGAGAGATATGGGTGAAGGGTCAGATGGTGACTCCCGGATATTGGAAAAACGAAGAAGAGACTGAAAAGGTGCTTGAAGACGGATGGTTTAAGACAGGGGACTTAGCTTTTAGAGACAGCGGGGGCACAATTTATTACTCGGGCCGGATTAAAGACATAATCATTCGGAACACTTCGAATATTACGCCCGCTGAAGTTGAGCAGGCTCTATACAAAAACCCGGATGTTAAGGAAGCAGCTGTGATTGGCGTAGAAGATGCCGAGGAAGGCCACGTGCCTGTAGCTTTTGTGGTTAAAAAAGATGGATCCACTCTAAAAGAGGGAGATTTAAAAGAATTCACCGCGACTCAGATTGCTGAGTACAAAGTACCGGCTAAAATTTATTTCATAGAAGAGATGCCCCTTACCTCAAGCGGCAAAATCAATCATAAAAAGTTGTATGACCTGCTGCCTAAAGACTAAAGAGATTGTAAAGCCAACTACTACCTGCCCTTTTCGGCCTTCTCTCTGTAATGCTCTTCCATCCTCTGCATATGCTGGAGGATTTTGGTCTGTACTCCAATCTGCATCTCTATCTTAACGCCCAGGTCTTTAATTACATCTTCAAGAGAGCGCCTGACATACCAGTTGAACACCCCATCCTCGTCGGTCTTATTGTGCCAGTCGTGAAGGTCATCCACCTTGTCCTTAACTTTCAATATTGCAAACCTTACGTCATTTACATGTTCACTCATTACCGCTCCGTGCTCAAGTGAATCTACGTTGTGAAATTTCTTCTTGTCCAGAAAACCAAGGACTTCCCTGATTACCATAATCGCCGCTATCAGCCCTACCCCGAGCTCTACTAATCTACCGTCCATGAAACTTCCTTTGTTAATTTACATTTATCGACTCAAGCGGGATCTTTAATTTCCCGGCCTACTTCTCGGAAGTTATATCTTCCGGTAAGCTGAATCGCCCCTTCCCCACGGTTGCACTCGCCGTCGAGATTGCCTATATTGCCCAGGTCGTCCCGATGATCATAAAGGTCGAAACTATAGTCCATTATCCTGCCGTTGGGAGACGTGTTATATTGCGATACATACTCACGGATTATGATATTGAAATTCCCGGTCTCAGCCGCGATCGTGCCCAGAGCCATCAGCAGCATTTCTTCATAGTCGAGCCCATACTCATCAAATGCCATATAGACCACGGGCCAATACTGCTTGATATACATCTTATTTGCCTCGGCATAAGACGTTTTACAAAATCACTTGTAAATTTTTTAAGGCATGCTAAATTCATTTTTTATACCATGAAATAAAGGGGCCGCGGCGCGTGTAAAGGAGGTAAAGGAGGATGTCCATCCTGCTTATATATGCGCCGCGGCCCTAATTTTTATTTTTATTGCTTTGACTGGTCTCTTGTCTTTATAACTAATGCCGTGAAGATTGACTGTAGGTAGGGATTTGTCCACAAAATGTAGAATTGATAGATGATCTACTTCTACCTTTCCGTGATGAAAAGTAGATATACATCATTTGCCTTTCTTTCAAACCTTATTCATAAACCAACTCACCCTCAAAATCCGGTCATGGTATAATACCCCCATGCAAAAACTCTGCACCAAATGCAACTTCATCGGAAAAGGCAAACACGGCCTCCTCTCAGGCAACCTCTATGTAGGAATACTAGAAGTAGCGCTCGCAGTATTAATCCTGAAGTTTGGCGGAGATTTTATGGGATCCTTTATATACGGTGCTGTGGTCGCGGCAATCATCGCAATCGCCGGGATAATAAACATCATCGATTCCTACTCAGACGGACGCTTGTGCCCTAGCTGCGGCAAAGACAATATGATCCCGCTTGACTCCCTCCAAGCCGATGAAATAATCAGAGAAAAGAACCTCACCCTACCGGAAGATACCGAAACCTAACCC
>DAOVUC010000170.1 GCA_030632765.1 Candidatus Dadabacteria bacterium | reverse complement strand
TGTGAAAAAGCACTTAAAAAAGCCAGAAATCTCTAATTTGCCTGGTACAGCTTTTGGGTGAGGCTCAAGGTGGAGGAGATACGGCGAGCATCTGGTATCTATTGGCGGTCCGGCTTACAGGGACAAAGTGCATGAGTACATTGATATAGAGGACTCTCCAAGAAGCCTGTCCTATCAAATAGAGCTAATGAAGAAAGTTGGTTTTGGAACCGTTGATGTTCTTCATAAGAATTCATGCTTCGCTGCTTTTGTAGGTATTAAGTAATTCTTTCTCAAACTACCATTAGAAGAGACAAAAAATCCAAGGCTAAATAATTACTTGCTGCCCCAAATTGCAAAAACCGATTGATAATTCTGTACATATTGCAATATATTAGGAATAATTAACCTATCTGGAGGTTATTATGAACGATCAACAAAGTGCAGGCGCTTTCTTATTTGTTCTAAGTATCGCATTATTTGCGGTACTCTCAATCTACTTAGTATTCAGCTAATAAAAACATTCAAATTTCTAAATTAGTAATTGACTCTATTTTCCCAATATACATCTAAAGGGATTATTCCATTTAAAACAAATCTTTAATTTCCTCTCGTTTCTTAATAATTCTTATATCATTACCATCTATCAAAAGAACTGTAGGTCGGGGATAAATGAAAGTAGTAGATTGGGGAATATTATAAGCGCCGACATTTTTGACTAAGAGTCTGTCCCCGGCACTTAACTCCGGAAGCTCCGCTTTAGAGATAATATCTGTCTGAAGGCAAAGTGGACCATACACTATAGTTCCCTCATAAACTTGCTCAGATTGTTTGAAAAATTCAATGTCCTGGTATTTCCAATAGGATGTAGGAAGGAGATTAATTCCCGCATCAACCACTACCGCCCTCTGTCCACTGGGGAACTCTTTTGCAGCTACAACAGTGGTAATCAAATGGGCAGCGTCACTTACTATCGCTCTTCCGGGTTCTAATATGAGAACAGGAAGGTCATTCTCATTAAATCCCTTAATAATTGGCTCTACAATGGCATCTACATAGGGAGTTATGCCCTCAACAGTTGGGAACCCGCCCCCCATATCCATATATTCAATTTTGATTCCGAATTCTTCTCTGATCTCTTTTGCAAAATTAACCATCTTCTCTGCCGCTTTCCTATATGCCTCATGATCCTTGGGCCAAATGAGCTTTATTCCCTTTGCGGGAATATTGTCCGAGCTCTCTTTTTCCACAATATAACTTGTAAGATGAACATGAAGACCCGTAATATTAAGAAGCCCATTCTCTGAGCATCTAGTTACGACGTGTGCCGCCTCCCCAGAATCAAGATTAAAACCGAAACGGTCAGGCAATTGGTTAATACCAACTTCCATATTAAGCCTGATTCCTATATTAACTGTCTTTCCGAGTGTAGACGCAATCTCCTCAAGCTGGCAGATCTCATCAAAATGATCCACATTTATAATCGCTCTTTCATTTATTGCTTTTTCCAGCTCTTCTTTTGTCTTGTGAGGACCGTTAAATACTATTGATTCACCCGGGACATTTAATTTCCTAGCAATGCCATATTCAAAACCCGAGGCTACTTCAGCCCAGGCGCCTTGTTTATGAATAACGTCCAATAATCCCGGCAGATAGTTAACTTTGTATGAGTAAGCAACCACAACTTTAGGATATTTATTACAAAATCCAGCCTTAAAAGTTTCTAGATTGCTCTTGATTGAGTCTGCAGAAACAACAAAGAGTGGGGAGCCGTATTTCTCAGCAAATACATTAACTTGTGCGTCACTTATATTTGTCATGTGCAATACCCTGATACTGTTCTCTTCCTTCCACTAAGAACATAAGTAAGTATAATAGGCTGGATAATTTAAGAAAATATTAAGCGTAGTCCTACACAGAAAATTTGGACAGGTATTTGAGCCCGGTGTCGGGAAGAATTACAACAATATTTTCTTTCCTCTTTGATTTTGACGCATATTTGATAGCGGCAGCCACGGCAGCGCCGCTTGATACTCCGGCTAAAACCCCTTCACATCTAATTAAAATATCCACCATCTTAACAGCTTCTTCATCTGTAACCTGGATCACATCGTCAATGTAATCAAAATTTAATACTCCCGGTATGAAATTTTTCCCTATTCCCTCTATATCAAACTCTGATGCTTCTGTAAGTACTCCTTTCTCCAGATAGGCTTTAAATACCGATCCAACGGGCTCAACACCGATAACTTTAACATCAGCGTTTTTTTCTTTTAAGTATTTACCAACTCCAGTAATAGTCCCGCCCGTTCCGATTCCGCATATGAAAGTATCAATATTGCCATGAGTATCACGCCAGATTTCAGGCCCAGTTGATTTATAATGAGCCTCGGGATTCAGTTCATTAAAGTATTGGTTTACATAAAAGGCCCCTTTTTCACGAGCGATCTTGTGGGCGACCTTATAACAACTTCTTTCATCCTGAGGCGGCAGACCCTTGGGTGTGAGTACCACTTCAGCCCCAAAAAGCTTAAGAGCTTGAATTTTCTCCTTTGTGATTGATTCCGGAAGCGTAAATATACATTTGTATTTCTTCAGGGCACTTAAAAGTGCAAACGCAACACCCATGTTGCCCGATGTCGCCTCTACAATAGTATCACCCGGTTTGAGTAAACCTTTGTCTTCCGCATCCTGTATTATATATTGCGCGATCCTGTCTTTAACGCTTCCGCCCGGATTATAAAACTCAAGCTTAGCGTATATATTGCCACTAATTTCACTAGATAAATTATTAAATTTAACAAGCGGAGTGTTCCCAATTAGTTCTAATAAGTTTGCCGATGTTTTCATGTGCTTCGCTTTATTTCTTTTAGAATTGCTTGTGCGCGTTTAGTATTCCTTTCTTCAAAAAATTTAATTATGCCTTCCCTATAAATTCCGCCTTTAGCCTCTGATATTGCAAGCGGCAATGATTTTTCCAGATACTTAAACGCCCAGATGTCAGGCCTTGATATGTTAAGTCGTATATTAGTAGTAGCTCCAATATCCCCTAGCCCGTCACCAGGATATACTGCGATATTGTGTTTAAAAAGCGCTACAGTTAGCTCCTGAGCGGTAACCCCAGTACCGGAGACATCTATAACCATAGAAAAACCGTATTTGGGTTCAACAGGTATGGAAATCCCCTCTGTTTGGTTTATTATGGTTTTAATAAGTCCATAATTTCTTCTTATTATGGCTTCAGATTTTTCAACATACCCCTTGTCATTAAGCGCCGCCAGCGCGCCGTATTGAGCAACAAGATTAGTGTTGAGTCTTGTTAGGGAGGTCTTTGTAATTAAACATGCTCTAATGAGCTCGGGATGACCCGCTAGAAATCCTATCCTTACACCTGCCATACCATATCCATGGGAAACGCTGGAGGTGGAAATTACATTATCGACATTTGTATCATTAAAAAGAGAACTCATGCAGTAGTGTTTTGAATTAGGATCGATCCTTTGTGTATCGTGAGTAATATCATTGATGATGATAATGTCATTGCTTCTTGCAATTTCTATTATTGATAAGAGTTCTTCCTTGGTCTGCACTGTTCCAAATGGGTTAAGTGGGTCACAGACAATTATTACTTTGGTTTTGGGTGATATGTGAGCGCTTACATCGCTTGGGTACATACGGAATCCGTTCTCAGAGCTTAGTGGAATCCGTACAGGAACCCCACCTGACATAAGGATTGAAGATTCAAAATGAAAGTATCCGGGATCAGTAATTATCACCTCGTCTCCGGGGTTGATAACCGTTTGGAGAGTATAAGAAATCCCCGCCTGGCTACCTTCAACACCCATTGCTTCAAACCCTTTACTCCTTTCCCTTACAAACTTTAAATTTGCGCAGGCATCTCTGAGAGGGTTAATTAAATCCGGAGAATAGGGGTTAATATTAGATTCATTAGTATGTTCCACCATAGCGGCAATAGCGCTCTCAGGAGGTCCTGCGTAACAAGTCATCCAGCCAAAGTCCGCCCATTCTCTGGAATCTAAATCCACTCTGCCCTCTTTATATATTCCCCCAATATCAAGTCCCAGTATTTTGATAGCGTCGCGGTACGTCATGTAGTTCCACATCCCATGAGGGCTGTCTATAACAGATTTGACTCTATCTGATAAAACATTATCTAGAAAAGCTAAATCCTGCGGACCGCTCTCCCATCCTAGTACGAACCGTTCCTTCTTCTTTGTATTCTTATTCATATTCTCAACTCTTTGCACTCCAGAATTTACCCTCTCATCATAACCACTGCATAAATGTCGTATGGGTCCATGGTAATTTCAGGGTTTTTAAAACCCGCATCTTCCGCCCATCCTATTACAAGCTCGGCAGGACGTAGGTGCCATACGCAGGGCTCACCGCTTTGATTAATTAACGCCCTTGCTATTAATTCAATTTGTTCGTTATAAGTCTGAACATTAAAAAGAAGAGCGTCAGGATTAAGTATTTCCTTTAGTGCCTTGAGATGGTTTCGGATTTGATCATCATCATGAATTATCCCGTAAAGACCAACTTCGATTACTAAGTCAGGCTTTGGAGTTATATTTTTTAGACTTTCTACATCCAGAGCATCTCCCACTTGATAGCTTATGTTTTGAGATATGCCCCATTTTTCAGCAATTTCCTTGCTTTCCGTCAAAGTGTTTTCACTAATGTCCCTAAGCAACACGTTTATATTAGAACCACTTTCCTTGAGCACATCGTATATATAATCCGCCTTTCCTGAAGCCAAATCGACAATGAAAGTTTTCTTATCACCCCTGCCTTTTAAATAATTCGAGATGAAATCTTTTTGAATTTTCTTAATTGCCCGAAATGCTTTAC
>DAOVUC010000227.1 GCA_030632765.1 Candidatus Dadabacteria bacterium | reverse complement strand
TACCCCTCCCCTTACCATACTTATGCCCAGTGCGAACGCTGCTCCTCCCTTATGAGCGATAATAGCCACAAACAATACCACTGAAGCAAGAATTGTCTTTTCTATCCCGAGCGCCGCGCCAGCAATAAATGAATGGATAGATAGGATTAAAGCTAATAGGTAGGGCTGAAAGTCCGGAGATTTGCCCATATCTTCTAAATTATTGGCATCACTCTCAATAAAAATCACCTTCTCTAAGAAAAGTAGGACACCCAAGCTACTGGCGGCAAGAAGCATCGCGAGGGGGTAATCAGTGACGCCGCTCAAGAATTCAATCCCGTCGGGCAATAAATGTAACAACCCCGCCCCTAAAAAGATCCCTCCTGCAAGCGAATTTCCTATGGAGAATAAAAGCTGTTCACCTTTAGAAACGGCAAATCTTAGTGGAAAGAGTCCGCTTGAAATACCGACAAGGAAAATCACTACAACAGCTATTAATTTAAATTCGAGAACAGTCATTTTTTCGCAGATCCTGTTTGAATTCTTCTTAAATGCTAGTGCTTTAGTATCATATACCGAAAATCAAAAAACAAGTTCTTTAAAATACCTCGCGAATAAACAATATTGTGCAACAAAGTCCTGATGATAGAATAATTTGAATGGCAAGTCTTGAGAAACTTGAAGAATTAAGATCACTTTATTCTCAGAAAAAAGATTCTATTAAGACTCAACTTGATGAATTTAAGCATGTTCATGACAAGGGCGATGATAGGAGGATTTTTGAAGAGCTTTCGTTTTGCATATTGACCTCAGCCGTAGGCCCAAAAGTTGGCGCTAAATCTCTTGAGGCTATACGAGATGTTCTGCTAGAAGGAAGCGAAGAAGAGCTCGAAGAAAGGCTCAAAGGAGTCCACAAATACCCTGAGAAAGCCTACTACATCGCTCACACGAGAAACTACTTGAGAGATACATTTAGTATGAAGATTAAAGATCTGATTCGCTCATTTGATGATCCGATCAAAAAAAGAGAATTCTTTGCCCTTAATAAAGATATCAAGGGTCTTGGGCTAACTCAGGCAAGCCACTTCTTAAGAAATATAGGAATTAAAGGTTATGCGATACTGGATAGAAACGTAGTTAGTTCACTATACGATTTAGGCGTTTTAGACTCGCCGAAACCGCCCGCTACAAAGAAGAAATACCTAGAAGCTGAAGAAAAGATGAAAGGGTTTGCCCAAAGGGATCGGCATTGAGATTGAAGAGCTAGACATGCTGCTCTGGAGCATGAAGACAGGACATATTCCTAAGTAAAACATATCTGCAAAATAAATCCCTAGAACTTCAACTCAATAAACACCTCTGTGTATTGCATTTTGGGAACACCGTGTCTCTCGTCAAAAACAGCTCGGTATCTGTTAAGTCCGATAATCCTTTGGGTATAATTCTTGTATTCGAGCTGACTCTTGTGAGCTTCAATCGCCCTAACCTTTAGATTAATATACTGAGATATATCTTCAATCCTGTCGTACACGCTAAATGGGGTCCAGACTTCATAACACCAGATCCTTGCATGTTGCAAATTGTCATTATCAGAAAGCTCATTTAATCCATCTAACACAAGTTTGGACACTACTTGATGCGTCGGATGCTTATCAATTTCAGGATGAGGGATATAAATTTCTTCAGGCTTAAACCTCCTTAGTGTTTCTTTAAAATCATTTTTGAAGTGGAGCTTATTCTCTTCACTTTTAACATCTCTTAAAGGTAAGGGTATCAAAACCTCAACACCGAGAAGTGAGACAGCTTCCCTCGCTTCCTGTTGCCTCAGTAAAGCCAACTCGTGACCTTCAAGACCGCTAAGGGTTGTGCTCCCGCTTCCGTCGGTAGCAACAAGCGATACGACGCGCTCATGCCTTGATCAATCAATTTAGCCACAGTCCCCCCATTGCGATTTCCAGGTCGTCCGGATGGGGAGATATTACTAGAATGTTTTTATTACTCATACACTTTATTTCCTTGACAAATTTCTACGATCAATCACCATTACTTTAACTGAAAAAAGAGGTATGAAAATGGAATTTGAGCCGGTTATAGGTCTTGAGGTTCACGCTCAGCTTAAGACAAAATCAAAAATATTCTCCCCCGCATCAACCGAATTTGGCGGAACTCCCAACAGTCATGTAAGTCCGATTTGTTTGGGACTGCCGGGAGTACTCCCAGTATTGAACAAGGAAGTACTAAAATATGCATTTAAGGCTGCAATCGCTCTTAACTGTGAATTGCATCCCAGCTCACGCTTTGCAAGGAAGAACTACTTCTACCCTGATCTACCAAAAGGATATCAAATATCTCAATACGAGGAACCATTCTCCACAAACGGATGGCTCGATATCGGAACTAACGGGTCTTCAAAAAGAATCAACATAACAAGAATTCATATGGAAGAAGACGCCGGCAAATTAGTCCATGATAATCATGGCAATTCAAGCTTTGTTGATCTAAACCGTGCTGGCGTTCCTCTAATCGAAATTGTGAGTGAGCCTGAAATTTCCAGCGCGGATGAGGCCGTTGAGTATATGAAAAAGATTCGCTCTATTCTCAGATATATCGGGGTTTGCGACGGAAATATGGAAGAAGGGAGCTTAAGGTGCGACGCTAATGTATCAGTTCGACCCAAGGGAAGTGATAAACTCGGCACTAAAGCAGAGATAAAAAACGTAAATTCCTTCAGATACGTTCAAAAAGCAATAGAATATGAAATTAAAAGACAGATTATGTCACTTGAAAACGGAGAAGAGATTGTACAGGAAACAAGACTCTTTGACTCTGACAAAGGCGTAACATTTTCGATGCGCTCAAAAGAGGAAGCCCACGACTATAGATATTTTCCAGACCCAGATATTCTGCCCGTTGTAATGGAAATGGAGCAAATTGAGGAGATTAGAAACTCTCTTCCGGAGCTCCCGGATCAAAGGCTCGCCAGATTCAAGGAAGAATACAAACTCCCTGAATACGATGCCGGTGTTCTAACAGCTACAATTGAAATCGCTGACTATTTTGAAGACTGTCTAAAAGAATATAATAACCCCAAAATAGTAAGCAACTGGATTATGACAGAAGTTCTAAGAGAACTTAAAGACGAGGAAGATATTAAATCTTTCCCAATTACACCAGACAAGCTAGGAGAACTCCTCACATTAATAGAGGACGGAACTATAAGCGGCAAAATCGCAAAGGAAGTATTTGCGGATATGTATACATCCGGCAAGTCAGCAAACCAAATTGTTGAAGACAAAGGTATGAAGCAAATCTCAGATCAATCGGAATTAGAGAATATTGTGTCTCAAATTCTTGCTGACCATCCGGATGAAATTTCCAGATATAAAGCCGGAGATCAAAAACTGATGGGCTTTTTCGTAGGTCAGGTTATGAAACAGACGCAAGGAAAAGCCAATCCTAAAGTTGTAAACAAGATATTAAGAAAAGGCCTATCTAATTAGGAACTACATCACGGCACGTTAGTTCTTGATATTTGATAATGTAACTTAGAATAATTCAAATAGTGCCGCTTGGCACTTTGACATAAGTAAAAATAGAATGTATTTTCTCAACCCAATTCATGAAAAAGGCACTACTTGTCATAGAAGACGGAACAGTTTTTGAATGCTACGGCTTTGGGGCTCAGGGGGAGGCTTTTGGCGAAGTAGTATTTAATACCTCTTTAAGTGGCT
>DAOVUC010000240.1 GCA_030632765.1 Candidatus Dadabacteria bacterium | reverse complement strand
TCACCTGCTTTATTTACAAAAGAAACCTTCATATCAGAGCTAACTTGTCCAATCTTCTCACAACTTAAACCTCTTTTTTGGAATTTATCTTTAACTTTGTCCGTATTTTCAGGTCGAAGGGACATAATGAATCCAAAACTCGGGAACGCCAACAGCCATTCTTTAAGCGGTACTTCACAAGGTTTGGGAATTGTATCTATATTGAGTAGAGCCCCTTTCCGAGAACTCTCAAGGAGCATTAATATGGAGCCTATAAGCCCTGCCATACTTACATCTTTTGCAGTGCCCGCTAAACCTTCCTCAGCAACTTCGGCAATAAGCTCAAGATCATCTAAAACCGCTTCATCCCCGAGCATGCTTGAGGAGTCCCAGAAATTAAAACCTGAAACAAATTTTCCTTTTGAATTGGAGATAAATACTAGATCATCCCCATCTTTAGCATTAAAACTGGTAAGAAGATTTTTGGCCTTTCCAAGTATAAAGACCGATAACGACGGATATTCAGAATCCTGGGATATGTGTCCTCCGACAACCGGCACCTTGTAACGGACAGCATTATCACTAATACCCCGGAGAATTTCTTCGGTGCTTATCGTGTCAGAGGAAAATAAGACATCCACTATTGCTATGGGCCTTCCTCCCATTGAGTAAATATCATTCACATTTGTAAGGACAGAAGTACGGCCGGCAAGATAGGGATTAGATTGTAGAAGCGGCTGATACACACCTTCTCCGGCAAGAAGCAAGTAGTGATCATCAAATTTAATAGCTGCAGCATCGTCTCCGAGCAGCACATCTTCACCACCGATCTGACAGGCTTTAGGAACATATTTCCATACATCGCAAATAGCTTTTTTCTGAACTAAACTTTCGGAGGACTTTAAGCTTTCGATTAATTCCTGCATCATATTCCTTGTATGGTTCATTCAGATTCTAATTTCGCTTTCATTAACTGGTGTAGACTTCCTTGATATATTTCAAGCTCCCCAATGGGTGACCATCCTAATCTTATAAAAAATCTCACATTTTGAGGTTGAACATAAGCAAGAAAAGTCTTGCAATCAGTTGATTTGATTGTCTCAACTGCAAATTTTACAAGACCAGCTCCAACACGCCCGTTTCGGTAACCCAAGGCGGCACTGAGCCGTCCTCCAAACCAGGTATCACCCTCTTTTTTATAACACCTCACTCCGCCGACCATCTTTGCATCTGACTCCTTTATAGCAATTATGTGTAAGGCCTCATGAACTGGATTGGTGTCATATTCATCAATATCCGTTTCACTAAAGACTTTTTGCTCTTTAACAAAAACGTTGTGACGCAAATGAAAATATTCTTCAAGCTCATCTTCACTCTCGGCAATTTTAAATAAAATTTTTTCCAAAAGATTCTTCCGACTGACTGTCACTGTTGAGCGTTTACTATACTTGAAACTTTATCAACTTTAGTAAATCAAGTCAAGACTTATTTTGCGAACCAGCGCAATAGATATTTTTTGGATTCGACAAATATATTGGAATAAAAATATAAAGGTTGACTAAGACGACAATATTTCCTAAACTATAAACTATAGGAAAAATAAATGCCTATCTATGAATATTATTGTTCAGACTGTAATAAAGAAATAAGCATATTATTTCTAAGTTTTTCTGAAGCTGCTGTAAGCAATCCAACTTGCCCTGATTGCGGCAAGAAGAAACTAGACAGACTTCTATCCAGAGTATCTTTTGCTCAGAACAAAAAAGAAACCGAGACAATTAAAACACCTGCAAAAAATTCAGATTTAGAGAATCCAAAGTCTTTAGCGGATGAAATGAAGAAGGCTACCCGTAATTCAAAAGCTGATTATGGTGATGATTTCAAAGAGGTCGCTGGCCGTCTGGAAAAGGGGGAATCCCCCGTATCAATTGAAAAAAAGTTGCGTAAACGTGTTGGAGAAACAATGGATACGCATTAAAAATAGTAGAGTTGTCGTATTCTAAAATTCAAGAATTACAGGAGGAAGTCTTATGAGTGTTGTAAAAAGAAAAAAGATATTTGATAATCACAGCCATATTGGACCTGTACAGGGTTTTGCATATTATGGCTTGCCTGAAGCTGTTAAACCTACTACCGACTATGACAATACTGACGAATACTTAAAGGGCATGGACACAAATGGAGTAGAGCGCGCGCTGGTAATGGCAAATTATGGATATCCTGATTCAGCTCAACCATTCACCTTAAATCCATTGGTTGGAGAGAGTGTGCAGTCCACGGACCGGTTATTTGGCTTAATTTGGGTTTCCGCTTTGCCCAAAGATAAAGAACGCACTACAGAGGCACTTAAACTAATCGGAGAAAACGGATTAGTTGGGCTTAAGACAACATGTCTTTTAGGGGGCACATTTGATCCGGCCCAGTGGGATGAAGAGTCTGCCGAACTGTGGAAAATGATTTTAAGCGCTGCGGCTGAAAACGATATGCCTTTTCACATTCACACAAGCCCAGGCGGAGGCTCTGATATAGACAACGCGCTTGCTCTGATCAAAGAATATGGGAAGGACGTTAAGATCCATGTAGTGCATATGGGCGGTGGTGTAAGTGGTCATATAAAGTTTGTACCTAGGTTCTTTGATCTGGTAGAGGAAGGTTATCAGGTATATACCGACTCATCCTGGGCCGTAGGTTTTGGATCGTCTTGGCTTCTCAAAGAAATAGAGGAAAGAGGAGTGGGAGGAGACCGTTTTCTATTCGGCTCTGACATCCCGTGGAGCGATTTTGCATCAGAGTATTGGAAAATTGAAGGTGCCGAAGTTTCAGAAAAATTAAAAGAAGATATTTTCTGGAATAACGCCGAAAAGCTTTATGGAAAACACTGGTAATCATTTCTTCCGGAAACTAGTAATATAATGACTTATTAAAACCGGTTGTATGGTTTAATTTACAATTCGAAAGAAGATGTCATATAGGATTATTAGATTAGATAAATAGTCCTATATGACCACTAATATATCTTACGTATTTCCATTTAAACAACACGAAACAATCATAAAATATAGATTGCAAATAGACCCCCTCCCTACTCTACAGCTAAAAAACAATTTTATTAATTGAAGGAAATTGGACCGTTGGCTGGACGAGGTTAAAACCTTTTCGATATTTCAAACGCCAAACATTTAGGTCGGACTAAAGAGTTAGAATTTGCGCTAACAATACTTTCAAGTTCCATGTATCTTAAAAGAACTCAACTTAAAAACATTTTATAGGAATACTGATTACTGAAGTCTTCCCCTTTTTTGCCAAACGCAATTTAGGTTGGATTAATGAAGAGTGAGTGCTTCCACTCTTGAGAATACTTACCACCACACCCTATGGTGCGTGGGCTAGCTCACGGAGCCAGTTATAGTGAGAGCGGAGACCGTCCAGGAATCCGCTGTGAGCAGTATACGGAATGCCATAGTCTTTACAGGTTTCCTCTACAATACGTGACATATCCGGATAGTTTATGTGGCAAATCCTAGGGAACAG
>DAOVUC010000140.1 GCA_030632765.1 Candidatus Dadabacteria bacterium | reverse complement strand
TCGCCTTGGCCCCCTTCTCCCGGGCATTCATAGCTTTATATCTTAAGGCCGCATAATCATAAAAAGGGCTCTCGGCATCGTAACCCTCCGGGGTATAACGAAGAACTAAGACAATCTTATCCCTTACATAAATGCCCTTGTAATCGTCATACTCAAGCTCAGGAGCGCTTATTCCATAACCCGCGAATACTACCTCTCCACTAAACTGCCCGCTACTTGAAAAACTCAGTGTATAGAAATCATGCCCCAGTTTTAAATCAGTTTTTAATTTATCGATTTCAAATTCAAGCTTATTTTGCTCACCGAGCGTAATACCCTTAGTAAAAGAGAATTTCTGAAAGTAAGAGTTGTCATCTCCTAGCGGCTTAAGCCCTGCTTTCTTGAATTCTGAGGAGATGTACTCTGCTGCTTTATCCGCTCCGGGGGTGCCTGACATTCTCCCCTCGAGTTCATCTGATGCCAGATAGCGGATATGCGAAATTATGCTCTCAGGAGTGAGTTGCTCATTTTCACAATGGAGAATTGAGTACACAAGTTTTGCGGGTGACAATATCAAGACCAATACAAAATATAAAACCAATTTTCTACTCATAGATAAATAAATTACCACAAGATATTAAATACGGATTCAAAATCAACAACCAGAAGTCTAGTCGCGAATATAAAATTAGTAAGGATTAATCATCCCAATAGATTTTCCCTGATCTCTATAACAATAATAACAACAGAACTTGAGAGGCCAAATATAGTTTGCAGAGAGGTTTAAACCATGTAAGACTTATTTTCTAAATAATATTGATGGAGCGAGAATGTATCCCACACTTTTTACAATAGGAGATATTTATATCTCCTCTTTTTCTTTTATGGTTCTTATTGCTTTTTTAGTAGCTTACTTCGTAGGAGAATCGGAGCTTAAACGCAAGGGTTTGAACGGCAACCTTGCCGACCTGCTGCTGATTGCCTGCGTCATAGGCGGTTTAGGAGGCGCAAAAATTCTTTTTCTATATCAGCAAGTAGCTTTCTCTGATTTTATTTCGGATCCAGTCAGATATCTCGCCTCCGGTTTTACGTTCTTGGGAGGCTTTCTGGGAGGTCTTATTTTGATGTGGTTTGTCACGCAGATGAAAAGGGTAAAGTATTTGTTAGTAACGGACGCGGCGGCCCCGGCTTT
The DNA here is from genome assembly GCA_030632765.1 of Candidatus Dadabacteria bacterium. GTDB lineage: Bacteria > Desulfobacterota_D > UBA1144 > Nemesobacterales > UBA2774 > CR02bin9. The sequence goes on along the minus strand of DAOVUC010000140.1, from coordinate 4,105 downwards.
AGTGATTGCATATGCCATTGGAAGGATAGGGTGCCTTCTTGTAGGAGATGACTACGGTATTCCGACTAGCCTGCCATGGGCGCTTTCTTTCCCTAACGGCTCTCCTCCAACATACTTAACCGTGCACCCCACTCAAATATACGATACTATTTCAATGGTAATATTTTTTATCATTCTCTGGAAAATACGCAAAAAAGATTTCCCAATAGGATGGATGACAGCGGTTACGCTAATGGTATTAGGGGTGGAGAGATTCTTAGTAGAGCTTATAAGAAGTACAACACCTAGTTTTGTACCAGGCCTTTCTCAGGCCCAGATAATCTCCATAATACTCGTAACTGTGGGAGGAGTAATGCTCTACAAGGTTGGTCAAAACGAGGGGAAAGGGAAAGAGTCTCAAGTCTACTGAGGAGAGCGTTAATGTACATTGTTATCATTGGAGCGGGACAAGTTGGATCTTTTATCGCAAGAAACCTTTCAATCGAACACGATATAATCGTAATTGAAAGGGACGGCGAGACCGCAGAGAAACTAAGGGAATCATTTGATGTAATAGTCATAGAAGGCAACGGGGAAGACGCATCAGTCCTTAAAGAAGCCCAAATAGAAAAAGCCGATATTCTGCTCGCGGTCTCAGGGGATGACAGAACTAATATTATGGCGTCTTTTTACTCCGCTTCTCTCGGTATACCAAAAATCATTGTACGAGTCAGAAATCCGAACTACTTAGAATATCCAAAACTCCTAAAAGATACCGACATCTCCGTAGTGCATCCCTGGGCAATCATTTCTGAAAAAATTACAAGTCTGATAGGCTCCCCCTTCGCCTGGAAAACTGAGACGCTGGCTATGGGAAAAATTAAGATGTTTAAATTAAAGGTTGAAGACAATACACCTATAGTGGGTAAAACTCTTGCCAATCTGGGGCCCCCTAAAGCCTGGATTTTCGTTGCGGTATCAAGAAACGGGAACATAGCAATACCTACAGGCGAGACTATGCTTGAATCCGGCGATTATGTCTTTGCTCTGGGAGTGCCTGATGTTCTGGGGAAACTTAAAGAACTATTTGGAGTTCACGAGAAAGAAATCAAATCCGCAGTCGTTGTCGGAGGAGGCAGGCTTGGAAGAGGAGCAGCAAGAATCCTCTCAAAAAACAATGTTTCAACTAAACTAATTGAGAGTAACCCGGAGAGGGCCAGAAAAGCTGCTGAGGAGCTGGACCATGTACTTGTATTTAAGGGGGATGCTACAGATACTGAAACTCTTAAAGAGGCGGGTACTGAGTCAGCAGATTATTTTATTGCACTCACTGGGGATGATGAAAATAATGTCTTAAGCGCTCTTTTGGCTAGAAATCTCGGGGCAAAAAGAACCACTGTACTCTACACTAAGCCGGATTACATAGACGTAATCGAGGCTATAGGTGTTGATAGGGCAATAAGTGTAAGGCTATCGGTTGCAAATGAAATCCTCAGCTTACTACACATGCACGGGGTGGCACATGTTGCTCTCGTAGAAGAGGGAAAAGCAGAAGTTCTAGAGTTTAATATAACTGACGATACTAAGATTATAGGAACCCCTCTTAAAGATATCCATTTCCCGCATGGGTCAATAGTGGGAATTGTGCTTCGCGGAGAGGAAGTAATTATTCCAAGAGGCGACTATGTTGCAGCTTCGGGAGACAGGGTCATCATTTTCACTCTCCCTGAGGCTGTAAAAAAAGTTGAGAAGATATTAGGACAGTGAACATTCGGCTCTCCCTTCATATAATCGGCAACTTCATGAAATACCTGGGACTCTTAATGCTCGTCCCCGTGATTATCTCGGTTATTTATAATGAAAATGATTTATGGGCGTTTATTATCTCCGCTCTTATTACTACATCCTTTGGCTTTATTCTTGAGACTGCGACTAAACCCCCAGAGCGGATGAAGGAAATACAGAGAAGGGAGGGCTTTTTAATAGCGGCCCTCTCCTGGTTTGCTGCCAGCATATTCGGGGCAATCCCCTATTTAATTTATGGAGTTTTCAATCACCCTGTAGACGCCTGGTTTGAATCTGTAGCTGGATTTACAACTACTGGGGCCACCGTTTTGACAGATATAGAAGTTGTACCCTACGGTATGCTGTTCTGGAGAAGCTTTAGTCAGTGGATTGGCGGTATGGGTATCATCGTTTTAGGAATTGCCATTCTTCCCAGACTCGCGGTGGGCGGTATGCAGCTAATGGGTCTTGAAGCACCGGGCCCCACAACTGAGAAAATTACGCCAAGAATAGCTGAAACAGCAAAAAAACTTTGGGCAGTATATTTACTCCTATCATTTTTGCTGATTGTATTTCTTTTATTTGCCGGCATGCCGATATTTGACTCGGTGCTTCAGTCATTCAGCACAATGTCAACCGGGGGATTCTCGCCTAATAACCTAAGTGTTGGTTCTTACAATAGCTCTATAATAGATGTGATAATTACGATATTTATGTTTATAGCCGGGATGAACTTTGTTCTTCTATACTGGTCACTTCGGGGGGATTTTAAAAGATTAACCCGGAATTCAGAATTAAAATATTACTTTTTTCTCAATCTTAGTGTAATCCTGATCGTTTCATTTGAGCTATGGTCAACTATATATCCAAACTTTTTTGAAGCCCTGAGATACGGTAGTTTTCAGGTTATATCAATAAGTACAGGATCCGGATTCTCAACTGCAAACTTTGACCTCTGGCCCTCTTTTTCTAAATGGTTCCTTTTGATGCTTATGTTCTTCGGAGGATGCGCAGGGTCGACAACAGGGTCAATTAAAATCATACGTATAATGGTTCTACTCAAAAAGGGTTACCAGGAGCTGCATAAAATCATTTACCCCCGTGCTGTAGTACCAATAAGAGTAAATGCTAAGCCTATAAGCCCGGAAATTATATCCAGTATCACAAGCTTTTTCTTAATTTATCTCTTTATTTTCTTGGTCTCCACACTTATTGTTATGGCCGCCGAAGATCTTCCTATTATTACGGCAATCTCCGCATGCGCTGCCTCGATCGGAAATGTAGGTCCTGGGTTGGGAGAAGTCGGCCCTGCCGGGAATTACGCAGGCCTCTCAAGTTTTACGAAAGTCGTACTTTCTTTTTTGATGATAATAGGAAGGCTTGAGCTATTTACTATTCTAGTCATTTTCACACCGGCATTCTGGAGAAGGTAATCCCCGACTACAAACAAAACCTGATAAATGCTTTTACTTTAAATATGCTATGGTAATATTCTGAGCGTTTGAAATAACAAGAAATTATCCAAAGAATAATTCCGGATTTATTCTCATTTATAAAAAAAATGAAAGTAATATTTGACCCAGAAGAGCCAATAGAAAATTCTACTTCCGCTACAATTGGAAACTTTGACGGAGTCCATGTAGGGCACAAGAAAATTCTAAGTGCTGTTAAGGAAGAAGCAAAGCAACAGGGGATCAGCTCCTGCGTTATAACTTTCCACCCCCATCCGCAAAAAGTCCTTCAAAATATTGATATACCGCTCTTAGTTCCCATAAGAGAAAGATTAAAGCTCTTGGAGAAAGAAGGGGTTGATGTTGTAGCTTGCTACACTTTTACTAAAGATATAGCAAAGATATCGGCTCAAGATTTTGTAACTGATATTCTAATTGGCAAGCTTAATCTTAAACATTTGATAGTTGGACCCGACTTTTCATTCGGTAGGAAAAGAGAGGGGAACTTGGACCTTTTAAATAACACGGGGAAGGTTTTGGATGATAGTCTTGGAAGCGGATTAAATTATTCGAGGATTGATATTTATTCCGCGATTCTATCCTTAGACGTCGACGCCCCGAACGTAACACTAGTTTCTCCGACGCATAATAAAGTTAATTTAACTGTTAATCAAACTTTTGTTTGCAATGCGACGGACTGGCAGTTGGCGAATTTGACTTTTAAGATTTGGAATTCGACGGGGTTGTATTCTAATGAAACTAAAAACTTGACAGGAATAGAGAATGGAACTTCTTTTAATTTGACGGATATGGGTGAAGACAGTTATTCTTGGAATTGTTTGGGGGTGGATAGTGAGGGTAATTCTGATTATGCTTTAACAAATTATAGT
>DAOVUC010000221.1 GCA_030632765.1 Candidatus Dadabacteria bacterium | reverse complement strand
GAGCCTGGTATCGCTAAATAGCCAGATGAGGAATGGTTGTCACTTAAAGAGATGAAAATAAGGTCGGACCTTGAAGCGTCCGAGTTGGGATTGCTAGAGAACACATCTGTAAACTCAGTCGGGAGTACAGGTTTTAGTCTGCAATTTCCCGTACCAGTTAATACTTTAGAGCCAGAAATTGTTTCTGTACAAGTAGTCAGAGTATCCGTATCCCTGGTCCACATTTTTGTGCCATATTGAAATTCATTTGATGAATCGCTGATTCTTGTGTCACCGCTTAAAAAAGGGAAGGAAGTTGCTCTGTAGTCAATACCACAGTTAACATTCGGAGTAATTGTAACAAAACCTTCTTCTCCTGCAAGATTAGTACTTGATATTGGAAGACCGGTATTTGTTACTATGCTGCTAAAGTCATATACATGTGTATCACTAAGCGTATATTGATCGCAGAAATCACGAATTTCTATACAATTCTCATTAAAAATCTGGATGTGTACAGATACCGAAGTGGATTGAGATTGATTTGTGATCTGAAGTTTTGTATTTCTACTTCCTTTCGCAGACCACCAAGAGATAAGCTGTGTTCCCATTGAGGTGGTTGAGAAATCTCCGGTGTTTGTGTATAACCAATCGATACCGCCTACAATGTTTCCAGTATCAAGTCTGTCGAATGTCCCAAGCAATCCAGCAGAAAAGTCGGTACCAGATGACGGAGTACTTTGAATTTCTAAGGCACCGTTTTCAAAAGTTGTAAAAGGACAAAGCACATCTGTGGCACCTCCACCTCCGCCACCACCACCACTTCCTCCCCCTGCTCCTCCGGCACCGCAGGAAGTTATTAATACAAAAATGCTGATAGATAAAACTATTAGAGAAAGTAACTGTATGCTGTTATTTTTATTATTTCTTTTCATTTTTATCCTCCCTATTAAATTATGGAATATTTTTCACCATTCAAACTAAGGTGCTGCTATAAATGAATCCATGCTCCCTATCTTTCCTCCGTCGTTAAGACCAATGAAACCCACGAAGAATTCAGCCTGAGTAAGACCGGGTCCACCGCCGCTGAATGTAGGGCGTTCAAATCTCATTATTCCTTTACTGATAGTGTTGTTACATATTCTGGAGTTGTCTTTTGTATTACGAATAGTGTCGTTGATTCCTAAATTTAAGCCTGATGCCGAGCATGTAAAAGTAGCGGAGGAACAACTCAAATCATTTTCATTTTCATCGACTATGAACGGGTCAAATTTTGCAAATATGTTAGGTCCGGCAATTGGAGTTCCAAAAGTCGGCGCTGACCAAATTAATGGAATCCCAATTACATCAGAAAACGAAGTGCTGCCTAAACTATCGAAGTTAAATGAGTAGCTGTCTGTAGTAAAGCCTATAGGCCGAATTCCCGCAGGATGTGCCCTGTATTCATATCCTGTGTCATCCACAATTCTGAAACTGCCCTGAAGAACAGGATTTGTAACTGTATCAAATCCTGTATCACTAATTAGAGTAACAGCCGCAAATCCGAAAGTGCCGCCTGCAAGAGACGTAAGTCCGGGAGAAGTACCGCTATTGGTAGTTAGATTTCTCAAATTATAAATATGTGTGTCAAAAGATGTAAACTGATCTATAAAATCTACTTCTTCACAAGGTGCCACAGTTGAATTCGCAGTAAAAATCTGCACGTGTACTCTAATCGCCGAGGTGCTGTTATTGTACACCTGAAATGAACTGTCTCTATTTCTCAGATCCCAGTAATAAAAAAGCTGGAATGAGCCGTTGTCGGTTTCAGGATTTAAATAAGATGGACCTGGTGATCCACTGATTGCCTGTAGTGGAGAAAATAACAGAATTAAAAAAAGTACTAAGACAAAATTCTCCCGTAAGAATTTCATTTCTTTTCCTCCTTTTATTTTGAATATCCTTACACTGAAATGACCGCCATATTCTGAGTATACTAATATTTATACTTAAAAGTAAAGGGTTTTTTCAAATGACTATATTTAGCTATGAGGAAGAATATATTACGGAAGTAGGAGCGAAGGTAAGAGATTGTGGATTTATATAAAAAATTGACTGGTGGAGGCGCCGGGAATCGAACCCGGGTCCGAGAAAGAGACTCACAAGGCCTCTACATGCTTAGTCTATTGTTGAATCTCGCAGCGAAGTTACCAATAGACAGGGTTTTCGCCGCCAGCCCAAAGTGAAGTCTCGTCGTCAGGCGCCTCAGGCACCACCATCGGACCAGCCCGTATAGTTGTCGCCTCATTTAAATCCACGGGCAGGATTTAAGGAGCCGTCGCAGCTCTATTTAGGCTGCGAGTGCATAGTCATTTTCGGCACTTGTGTGTGCTCCGCCAGTTTAACGAGTTAGCAGAAGCTCGGCATGCAGCACAAGCTATCCCATTCCCCGTCGAAGCCAGTACGCCCCCATGTCAAAGAACAATATCTCTAAAAGATGCAGAAAAGTTTGCCACTTTTTGCATCCATGAACTTACTAAGTAATTCTACACTACTAATAACGCCTTTTCATGGCCCTTTCCATCTCTCTGTCAGCTTCACGCTTTTTAATATCATCACGCTTGTCATGGTGCTTCTTACCTTTTGCGAGAGCAATTTCAACTTTCGCGCGGCTGTTTTTAAAGTACATCTTAGTCGGAATTAATGTGAATCCCCTTATCTGTGTTTTCCCGATTAGGCGATTGATTTCTCTTTTGTTTAGAAGGAGCTTTCTTTCCCTGCGGGGATCGTGGTTAAATATATTTGCCGACTCATAAGGAGCTACATAACTGTTAACAAGAAAAACCTCTTCATTTCGCAGCATTGCGAAGCTCTCCTTAATACTTGCCTGATTGGCACGAAGCGATTTTACTTCCGATCCCTTAAGCACAATCCCGGCTTCAAATTTCTCCTCTATGATGTAATCCCTTCTGGCCCTTGGGTGAGTGCAAATTACTTTCTCCATGCCGATAATATAATAATTCACGGGCGTAAATCAACTTGACATATACTCAAAAGAATGCAATTTGAATATGATGTCTCGCGCGATCTTAATCTTAATTTTTTTATTTATCTCCGGAAATTCTTCTGCCAAGGAGAATCCCCCGCCAATAAGAGCCGCGCAAGTCTTTCATTCAGAAGCAAATAACTATGTGGAATTTGAAAAAGAAGTAGTTCATATGAAAGACCTCGGTATAAACACTATTATCTTCAGAGTGTTCGGCAATAAGGGGGATCGAATTTATGAATTTGCAAATTCTAAATCAGATGTAGGAGTATATTTTAAAACCGCACGCTCTCCTGTTATCGACGATCTGCTCGGTAACGTGACAATGATAGCTCATAAGCACGGATTAAAAGTGTTTGCCTGGATGACAACGAGGCATGCGAGCTATGGCGCAGTGGGAGATGTTCTTGACCGGGAATTTTCTCTTTCCGAGAAGCAATATAAAACCCTGCCAAAGCTCGATCTCTTTAACGACAAGGCTATCTGGGAGCTTCAGAACCTCTATGTTGATCTAGCAAAATATCCTATCGATGGGGTGCTAATTCAGGACGATTTCGTTATGCGCCACATGGAGGGGTTTGGTACTGAGGCAAAGATTAACTATGCGAACACGTTTAAGAGGACTCTCGATGCTAAAAATATGTACAGCGATCTCGAACTCCAACCAAACGGCAGGGTAAAGAGGATCGTATACACGGACGAGTTCTGGCAGTTTCAGGACTGGAAGAATAAGCGGTTAAATCTGGTGGCCGAGAAGTTGATTAAAGCTCTTCGAGAAGTTAATCCTGAT
>DAOVUC010000045.1 GCA_030632765.1 Candidatus Dadabacteria bacterium | reverse complement strand
GAGACTTCAAGGAAATCTACTGGTTGGACAGATACAGCAATTTTTTCTTATGCCTTTGGAGGAATGCATGGACATGTGTCCTTCTCAGTGCGAGCAATGGAATGATTTAAAACTGATCCTTTCAGAGGATGGGAAAACACTTAAAGGACAAATTCAGGAAAAGGCTATTAATACCGAAAGTTGTATAGTTATTGAATTCGGATGGAGGTCCTGGGCCATATTAAGGTAAATTAAATCCAATAAAAGCAGGTCCGTAGCTACTATCCGTTAGAAAGGGTGCAACTGGCAGTATCAACACTTGCGTTACCGTTGATATTAAGCGCCATTCTACCACCACTTATAGAACACTGATTTTGCGGATCAATATTTACAATCGAATTTCCCGCAGCGTTTATCCCAAATTGGTTTGCTGATTCAACAATAATAGAGTTGTTTACAGGATTTGAGGTCTGACCCACCTCAACCAATGCATCATCAAGAGCTAAAATTGCATCCCGGTTACTGGATATCACTATACCTTCATCTGCTTCCAGAACTATAGAGGCTGAAATCTGAGCCCTCACACCTTCTCTGCAATTTGTTATATTGATGCTCTTTACACTGTATGAGATCAGGCTAGTACCGCTTGCAAATATACAGTTTCCACCAATCGCATCTAGATTGAATTCAGCAAGGCTTTCACTAAATTGTATCTCACTATCCCCTGAAAGAGAAAGCGGATCCTGAAAGATTTGCCACCGATTGATTGTTATAAGTGTAGGGTTTTGCTGAAGAGTAATGTCTAAATTTGTAGTACTTTGATTAACAACTCTAATATTGGGTCTTTCAGCATTGAAAGAGTTTGATTCAAATCTTAAAGTAACTACTCCGGTCGATGAATTAAAACGTATACCAAAGTTACCTTCAGGGCTTACTGTGGTTCTACCTAGTCTGGTGTTACCTTGTAATACCGTAACAGTAATTTCGCCAAACTGGGAGAAGTTAAGCACTACACCTTCAAGTAATATATTCCCGCCAGTGCCGCCACCGTCACAACTAGGTAAAACAATTGACAGAGAAAAAATAAATAATCCTAAAATCAATTTTTTGTGCATGATTATACTCTCTCATACAAATGTGTTATTTGGGAACAGATACCTGCCAGTAAACATTATAACAACAATGTAAATACAATTATACTTACAAAAACAATTAAATATATCACTCTCATATATTTTTCTATTTTTTTGGCCAGTCTGTTCTTGCCGTCAGATGAAATCTTGCTGGTAGCAATTGCGGTACCTAAAGCTATAAACACCAATAATGTCGAAAATAAAACAAACGCATCGAGTCGAGTAAAATAGGGAACTTTCGGCAAACTGAACCCAACGCTAAACCTATAAGCTATCAGGGTAAATACAGTTGCCGTAGAAAGTCCTACTTGAGGACCAAGGTGCTTGGGATCGATCCAAAAAACGGCCCATGCCATAAGCACTATTAGGCAAAGAGGGGCTATTACTTTCCATAAATAATAAAGCTTAGCCCGCTCCGCAACAAGAGTGAAATCTATACGCTTAAGATTTAATATCGGTTCGTCGCCCCATGTTTTGAGAAGTTCATTAGTATTTTTAGCGTCGGCAAGTTTTATTGTCCAGCCTTCCGCAGAAAATGAGCTTCTTTGGCCGGTTGTTGTATTATCTACTTCAAAAGCGATGTCTCTGCCATCAACCCCTACAGCTGCCATTATAAAATGTAAAACCTGATTATCAAAGGGAAAATCAGCGAAGTCTAAGTCTGAAGTAAGCTCTCCAACATAGCGCTGCTTAAAATTTACATTGCCATCAGAATCGACTCTTGCAATTATATCCAGGAGCTCCTCACCACCATTCCTATTTATTACAATTACTTGTGGAGCCCAAATTTCATTTATTTTATAGATGCAATTTTCCAATGATTTACCAAGCACTTTTTCTGATAAACGAGGGTCGTTCCAAGTTGTGTTGAACCAAAAATCAGCTGTGTAAGTTTGCTCTAAATCATCTATTTCTTTAATATCAATTACAAAGAACCCAATTTTAACAGGTATTTCTGTGCCCTCAGTGCCGGGTCTTATATGTTGAGCTTCCAAAGGAATAGCACAATCCAATTCAAAAATTGCCTCTTCTGAATCCTGAGCAAAGGAGTAAGATGTGATAAAAAAGCAGATCAGGAGCGCTATTAGTGGTATTATTCTATATGAGTTCATAATTGATATTCTTGTGTAAGAAATTTATACACCACTGCTTATATTAAAAAAAGTAATACAAAAAAGCAATTTTATGACAAGAATTAGAAGCGGCAAGTTACTTTAAATCCGTAATTTTCGTATGAATCATCTACACCAACTGCGAAGTTGAAAGAGATATTAAATGAAAAAGGACGTCCCAAACTTATATGGCTGAAGACGTCCTTTCTTATTATATATAGTTATTAAAGTTTATCCCTCACTTCTCCTGAAATTGGCAAACTGTCTTGCTGCTTCAGGACGAACTTTATCGATATTCTCAGGAGTAGGATCCAGGTTGTTTATCTCCACAATAGCCCTTGCCATACCTTGAATAATTGTTTTTCTATCAGCATTCTCAGCGTTAAACGCTTTTGTCTCCGCAGCTGTGAGAGAACCCTTTTTAACCAGAAGCCCCTGAGTGCCTTCTACGACTTTTTTCTGTGAGAGTAACGGGTCTATTACATCCTGGCGTTTGGCTCTGCTTTTATAGGCACTTATGACCTCGGGCATACCTCTGATTTTCTTAGCAATTTGCTGAGAGATATTTCCCTGAGCCCAGGCATAGTTACTGAAATCAAGTGATATTTTTCTCTTAATTACTACAACCTTTTTCTCAGATATTACAGGCTCATCGGGATATATATTACGGCTCTGCGGCTTAGGGGTAGGCTGTACTGTTTGGGTATCCGGAGTTTGCTCGGAATTAGACCCATCATCAGCGTCCTGCTCTAAGAATTCTTCTTCCAGGCTTGAATACGCGTCCCTTACCTCTTCTGCCGGGAAATAAACGTTAACTGTGATAGTCGCACATGATACTAAATAAAAACAGATAAAAAGAACAAACGGCTTTAACATATATTTTGCTATCCTTTCCATAGTTTCACCTCTATTAGTTTGTTTCAATCGTAGGCCCTCCGGTTTCCGATCGTCTTGCTATTTCCCTTGCTACTGAAATAAGGTGCGCAATTGAAATTGAGTTTTTTACAGGGTCGGCCTGGATCGACAAGTTTTTTATCCCTAATATGCTATTTGAAAGATCAAACTCTTTAAACGTGATTAAACCTCTATTAATATAACCTGAAATATTACCGTTATCATATCCGCGATTAGAACCTAAGATTAACCTTTCCTTGGCCCCTAGCTTATCAAGAAGAGCCTTCCCGATTTTGCGAGACTCTTTGCCCGATTTCTTGGACCAGAACTTAAAAGGCCCGTCTATAGTATCTAACTCTGCCCCCTCACCTGTTAACCAAATAAGTCCGTTTACTCGACCGGTTATATATTCTTGAGTTGGTGAGATTTTCTCAGAGATACCCTCAAGGCTGATCTCATCAAACAAGAGGGAAAGATTGTATTCACTCTGGTCTACATTAAATTTTAATAAGCCCGCGCCAAACAAATTACCTCTAAAGAATTTAGAAATAAGTCTTCTTAGGTTTAACTTTTGCCTATCCACCTCGAGCGCAACTTCTACATCTTCGAACTTTAGGATCCCGTATTCAATCTCTTTAATATTGAGAAAATCCAAATCTGCCTCCAGATTGACCTCTTTAAAAGACCTTAGGAACTTTTTATATATGCTTTTACTCAAGTTTAAATGCTCACCCATGAGTGATGCTAGAGGATTCTCCGAGCTAACCTCATCCTTTAGGGTTATAGTTCCATCTACATCCTTAATGGACAGCAGTGCACCCGCGTAATCTCCTACAAGGGAGCCGTTCCTTAAGCTCAACTTGCCGCTCCATCTGCCCTGTGGATAAAGAAAGTTATGGAAAACAAGGTCCAGGCCGGCATATCCATTAGCCTTGGCATTTCTGAATTCCATAGGGATAAACGGGGAGAAAACCCCGATAACGTCTGATACATCCACCTCTGGGATATTGATCTTCAATGTTCTATTTTCGTTAAGGGAGTTATTCATCTCTCCTGAAAACCCTATCTCCTGATTGCTGTTACCTTTTATAAACCCTTGTTCTATGTATAAGGTTTCAGCAACCGCCCTGGTCTTAATATTTGCATGTAGTGTGGAAGTTACGCCTTCTTTTTCCATAATGAGATTTTTAAATTCTAAATTGCCCATTCCCTCAGGCAACGAGCTATTGGGCAGGGTTCCTGAAAAATGGAGATCGGATTCATTTAGTTTAATACTTAGACCATCTGAGTCTATGGAGGCGTGCAAGAGTTTTAAATCCGCATCTATTCCCGAAGGGGACTTGGTGGTATCAATATCAATGTTTCCGCTTACCTCTCCGCCTAAAAACTCACCGGTTATATTTTCTAGATTAATTCCACCGGGAGAGGGAGTAATATTGTTAGAAATATTATCTATAACAGCAGATAAAACCCTGGTCTTTTTAACCCTAACCGTGCCGTCCCATTCTTGATTAGTGGTACCAGGTCGATTGATAATAAAGTTCCCCTCAATACCCTCGGATCTGAGCTTATCCTCAAATCCTACAAATGTGCCGTCAATAAACTCTATCCTATAAGGATATCCACCAACCTGCTCTCCCATATTGATATAGAGGTTATCCGTTTTAAATTCTCCCAATGTGCTGAGCAGGGCGCTAAGATTTGAAACATCTATAAAATCGTTCTTAAGATTGTAATCCCAAGAGAGTTTGGGGAAATCCACACTCTTATATCTGCCGCCAGTTCCGTCAACCTTCCCCTTAAACCCATCTCTTCCACTATTTTCAATACTAAGACTTTCCTTAAATTCTTTAAGTGATACATCATAACCCACAATATTGAAGTCAGAACCATTTGATGACATATTTAGTTTCCATCTATCTTGAGTAAGGTCTAACAAGAATGCTAACTCTTCTACATTTCCTTTGCCGATATAATATTCTTCAAATGATAATTTTTGATATGACACACCTTTGCCATTAATAACAATTTTCTCTTCAGTCGAAGTTGGGGACCCCTCCTTTTCAATATTTGCAGATACATACTCAAAATCTATTAAGTCGCTTGTCTGAAATTGGGAGACCCGAAACTCTCTACCCTTGTTGGATTTAAGGATAAAATTATTAACTGTAAGCGATATATCGGCTTTATAATTACTATCCCCACCTTCAAACTTTGCTATAGCACTTTGGGCATCTCCTTCTATATTTGCAGGGATGATTGTTTTAGGAGTCTTTTGTAGATTTAAATTCTGACCTTCAATATTACCACTAATCTTTGTAATCCCCCCCCCAAAGCCATTTGACAAGATAAAATTCAAACTGCCTCGGGCGTTGCCATCCATAAATTTGCTGTTTAAATTTGATAAGGAGATTTTGTTATCGGTCCAATTGTTTTTAGAGTTTATATCAGCATTCGCAGTTATATCCCTTATTTCACCGCTCTTGTCCCAGAAGAATTTTTCTGCAGAACACTTTCCAAGAGATGAAAGAGAAAAGCTGCTTGAGATATTTAGATTTTGTTTAAAATTTAATTTGCACTCCAGATTGTTGACCGAGGGAGTATCTTCTTTTTCAGGATTATAGTTGAGGTCGCTTAATATTGCATCGCCGCTTAATTTAATATCATCTCCGGACTTTGAGCCGGTTATTTTTAAATTTTTAGTATTGAGCTCGCCAGAAAGAATATCGCTTTTATCATCGAGCATCTTAGCCATAAAGTCATTTATATTAAGTGTCTCAGTACTGCCGGTGAGATTGAAGATGACGTCATCCGTAACCTTCTCAATATCACCTGAAAATGAGCCTTTAAGAATACGACTTACTTCAAAATCAAAAGAATTTAAGTTAGCCGTATCTTTTGACTTATCATATTTCAAATCGTAGTTAAATGTTGCAAGCGGACTTTTAAGATATCTTCCCTTGTTAGAATTAAATGTTAATTGTCCACTTGCGTGAATTAAGTCAGAAATCTCAAAACTCAATTCTGATACTGCATTTAATTGATCCGCTCCGTCAATTAATGATGAAATATGCGCGGCTTTTATTTTATCGATCTGCAGCTTAAGATCTCCAGTTGTTTTCTCAGAAGACACAAGTATAGAGCCATTTACGGCTAATTTTTTTTGCAGAAAACCGATATTGCCATTAACTTTAATCTCCCGGCTTGCAAAGACCCTTTCATCAGCAAACTCAATACTAAAATTAGGACACGAAAGCAAGAATTCAGGTGTAATGTGAAAATTTCCATTTAGTATTTTAATCAGACCAAATTCAACCAAGGAAGGCTCGTCTTCTTTCCTTTCTTCTCTTTGGGATTTAATAAAATCAATGAGATTATTCATGTTCTCCTCACCTGATTGAAAGGAAGGGCTATTTAAAACTATCTCACCAAGTTTGATTTTTTGGTTAATAAGGGAGGAGACAAGAAGCGGCTCTACTGTTACCCTATCTATATCCAATACATCTTTTGTATCTGAAGCCGGATCAACGACGGTTACTTTATCTAACTGTAATCTGAAGAAGGGATCCAAAGCAATCTTCTCAACCCCAATCAGGTAGCCGCTCTCGCTTGAGAGCTTCTCAATAAAAGTTGGGATATCGGCTCTTAATTTAATGTTTAAAACAATGTTTAGAGCGATCAATACAGCGCATATTATTATTACTGCCAGAATGAGGAATTTTCTTAAACCACTGCCAAGGAGGGTCATACAAAAGATAGTATATTATTATTTAACGGTTTTTAAAGAAGAAAATTTGAAGATTCAACTGTTTTAGTGATTTAGCCTTATAAATAATGGTCATCAATACTATGACTTCTCAACGGTTCTTGCCTTGATTACATTTTTAATCTTATAGAGGAGATACTTTTTTTCCTTTTTATACCGCCCTTTGATTTTTACTTTATCTCCCTTTGATAAGGACAGATGCTCATCTTCATAATAGACTCTAACTTCATTATCATTACCGTCATTCATTCTAAAGAACGTAAACGGCTCTCCCTTGCTGGATTTTGTATATTCAACCTTGTCTACAAACCCATCGAGCATTACCCTCTGACCATTATAGGTCTTGGGATTTGAAACGAGCTCTTTAATTGTAACCTCCACAAATTCATCAGAATCGCCAGCAGAACTCACCTCCTCGCCTGAGCTATCAATCAGCGGGAATGAACAAAAAACAACCAGAAGTGAAAGAAGAATAATTTTATTTATCATATGACCCTTTTTCTCTTTATATTTGGCAACAATTTACTGGGTTAGAAGTATAAGCATTAATCTCCCATTTACCAGCTCAATTCAAAATCCATACAATTCAGTTCAATTATTTTTTTCAAGCGGTTAGAATAGAAAATAAGAGAAGAAGCAGAGGATACTGTTATGACATCCACTATGATTAGAAAGTTAAACGGCTTACTCAAAACCCAGAGCCTTGGAAAAGTGATCCATTACCAAGAGGAGATGGGTTCAACGAATACCGAACTAATAGAGCTTGGTGAAAAAGGAGCTTCTGAAGGAACCGTAGTAATAGCGGATAAACAAACAGAGGGAAAAGGGAGACTAGAGCGTACGTGGTTATCTCCTGCAGGATCTAATTTATATATTTCAATCCTTTTCCGCCCGGAGATTGTGGCCTCGGATTCTACACTATTTACTTTTCTTGCCTCAATAGCGCTTAAAGAGACGATAGAGAGGACCGGCGTATTGGATACAAAAATTAAATGGCCAAATGATATACATATTGACGGGAAGAAGGTTGCCGGAGTACTGACTGAAATGCGCTCCAAGAGAGAAATGGTTGATTTTATCGTACTGGGAATCGGGGTAAATATAAATATGTCCAGAGATTCTATTAATAGAGAAATGGGAAAAGTAGCCAGAATTGCGACATCGATTAAAGAGAATCTGGGCAAAGATATAGACAGGGGTAAATTTACGGCCGATTTGTTGCTTGAATTGGAAAAATGGTATCAAATATTCAGCAACAAGGGGAAGGCGCCTATTCTAAGAGAATGGACAGAGAAATGGGAAGATTTGAATAAAAGGGTGCGGATTAGTATAGAGGGAGAACAGGAGTTTGAGGGAACAGCGTTAGGTCTTGATGACAAAGGTTATTTGTTAGTTAAAACAGATAACGGCGAAATAACTAAGATAATTGCAGGAGACGTAAGGGCTATTTAACTTCAGTGTATAAGTAGTTTTACTGTGCATTAGGCATGCATTTGTTCATCTCTTCACGAACACTCTCCATGAGATCAGTCCATTCGCTAACCAAGGCTATATCATTCTCAGGAAGAGATTTGCTAATTTGAATCCCTGAATTTCTAGGTTCTACTTTGCAGTCCTTATACCTTTCGGATATCAAAATGCCAAACCGATAAAGAGTGTTTACCGCCCTCGGCTCTTTGCCTGTGAATTTTGATACAAGCACTACTTCCTGATCAAACCCTTCAAAAATAACATTCCATAGACTAGCGCTTGATTCCATGGCAAACGACAAATCAATTAATTCGGCTTGATCCGTTATTTTTTGCATGAATGCTCCGATTAGCAAGAACTCTTCACAAAATAAAGCAATTATTTACTGACTTTTACCACCCAGGACAGCAATTCTCTGTTTCGCTGTAGAGGAATAGCTTTTGTATTGATCTTGACCTACAACCAGTTTGAGGAATTGATTATAATAGCTTATGGCCTGCCCGCGGTTATTTCCCTTATCATAGCTCTGAGCAATGAAGAAAAAGGCTTCAGGGCTATTCGGATTTAGCGCTATAGCTCTTTGTTCAGCAGCTACAGAATCTTGGAACCTGCTCATATAGTAATATGTAATACCCATATTCCTATATGCAGGGGCATAGTCCGGATCAAGTTTAATAGCCTCTTGAAATTTCGCTAATGCTTGTGAGTAATACCCCTGATAAGTTAGTGCAGTTCCAAGATAATTATAAAGCTCCGGAGAAGGTGCAATCTCCGCAGCTCTACTGTAATAGTTGGCAGCTTGATTGAAAGAGCGTCTCTTTTGGTAATAAGCTGTTCCGAGACCTACCAATGCCGGGACAAAATTTGGATTTAATTCTAAAACTTTCCTAATCTCTGGGTTGTTCGGCTTAGATCCCGTCGCAGCCCATAAGATGAAAAGCGCCTCTGCATTATTAGGATTCTTGGACAGAATTCCCTGCGCCGCGGCTCTTGCTTCTCTTTCGTTGCTTAGATGAAGATAGGTATAAGCCAATGCGAGCTGAACCGGCTCGAGATTGGGGTTAATACTTAGAGCCTTTTTCATATTCTTATAAGAATCGATAAAATATTTCTCATAATCATCTTTCACTTCATAGCGGTAAAAACCCTGGAAAGAGTATAATTCTCCAAGTCCGGCGTATGCCGGGGCATAGTTAGGGTCAGCTTGAATGGCCTTGTTATAAAAGG
>DAOVUC010000273.1 GCA_030632765.1 Candidatus Dadabacteria bacterium | reverse complement strand
CGGAAAGGGTTGGAATCGGGGCTTGACACTGGGAGAGTTCTGAGCAGGATACGGCGATAACCAAGAGTTCACCGTTACTATCACGAAAACATGATCCTAATTCTTCGCCGTCTACACAATTACCCTGTGCAATTACGCAACATCCGTGGCCTCCAAAGATGGATTCGCATTTTGCTGGGGTACCTGCTACACATCTCTGACTCTCATTACCTTCTATAGAGCCTCCTTGGGCGATACAAAAACTTTCCGAAGTAGAACAACCAGAGTCGCACCCTACACATGCTTCGTCGTCTATACAACACCCGAACTGCGCCCATAGCTTAGGAGTAATTATTATCAGGATAAAGACAACGAATAAAGCTAATGATAGTTTTCTCAAATAATTATCCCCCTTTCTTTTTGTCAGAAAAACGACATCATTTTCCTGACATTTAAATACTAGAGAGATTATATCAATATTGATGATAATAATCAATTGCTTATTCGGGTAACTAAATTATTTACTCAAACCCCGTTTTTATGTGAAGAATGATTCCTATAATACTCTTCTGCCTGAACCGGTGTGCGGTATCCAAGCTCTTAACTGCCACTAAAACACTCCTAACCAACCTATATTATTGTATAATATGAAGTGGGTGGCTGGGTGGACAAGGTTAGAACCTCTTTGATGAGAACTTAAACAAAGTTTAAAACTAAATAGGGAGCCAAAGCTCCCCTTTTTGTCAATCAAGAATTTAGCAAGTTATTTCTTCTCTTCCAATATGAATGCCACTGTCTGGACTTTAATTTTTCCGCCCTCGAAAAAGAATGTATCGCTTGCGAATGGGATTTTGTACCCATCGGATTCCGCATTCCAGATAAGGTAAGCGAAATTGCTGTCTACTACCTTTTCTACAAGCTCAAAGTCTGAGCCCTGAGGTAGTATATTTTGGGTCAGATTAACGAAAAGCTCCCTTATGTTATCGAGCCCCTTTATAACGGAGTTCGGGATTATTATGGTAGAATCTTCCGTGTAATCCTCAAGTATGGCATCAACATCCCTCGCTCCAAATGCATCTAAGTGGTGATTTAATATCGATTCGGACATATCATATCTCCTTGATACACAGTTAATAGAAACATAATACACTTTAAATCCACCGTATAGCAATTCTCAATTATTAATTTGCATTTCAATATCTGTTTGGTTACTCGCCTTATTCAAGCAGTTTTTTAAATTTGAATTATGATTTTTTTAAAAATCATCTTCCGTTTGAATCGGTGTGCGGTATATTTATAGACTACAGAATGCTATACTGCCACTAAAACACCCCTAACCTACCTATATTATTGTATAAATTGAGGTGGGTGGATGGGTGGACAAGGTTAGAACCTCGTTGATGTCTTCGAATGAGGTCATTTTCCCCTAATATATCCAATATAGACAGCTATTAAAGTAGGTTTTATGTTCCCCTTTTGTAAAGCTCGGTTTAAGTTGAAATCATGAAGAATGCAAAGCTTACTTGCGATTCATATGACCTCCTGTATATAGGGTTTTCTGTCAAAAATCTAACTTATGGTGCTATTATAGGGGAGCAGGTCAGAATTCAACTCCAGCTTTGTTTCTGTCCCAGGTTTTATCGGTGATTTCTTTTATCTCCGCCACTTTTATTTTTTGAGTTGCTGTAACAGGAAAACCGTCTTCATAGACTTCAATAAATCTTGGGACCATAGCTACCGTAACCCTCTCCGCCATCCAATGGCTAAATTCAACGGGATCAAACTCAGCTCCGGCTTTTAGGGTTACGTTTAGCTTGATTTCATCATCCGATACATTAGGAAGTCTAATACCGACTGCTACAGCTTCCTGAAGTGCTTCATATTGCACAGCTACGTCCTGAACAGCAATCGGATCAACGTTTTCTCCGTATACTCTGATTCTGCTGAATCTCCCAACGAAGTAGTATCTTCCGTCAATACCCGCAGCGAATAGATCATCGGAGTTAAAGAACCCATCATCATCAAATGCTTCTCTTGTTCTTATTTCGTCTTTGAAGTACTCATTAAGAGTTGTATGGGGGACAAGCGGTTTGATAAAGAGTAAACCTCTTGCCTCTTCGGTGGGTGTCGGAGTTTCTGAGGGGTCCCAAAACGGACGGATTACTTTACTTGTGTTTTCGGGGTCTCTTATTTCCAAATAGTATCCATCCATTGGGAAACCTGATGATCCCGGGCGATGGTCTTCAGGGTCATTCCATAGTACCATACCCATTTCAGGGGAACCGTAACCGTCTATCACCCTAACGCCGAATCTTTCCTGAAACTCAGCCAAATTTCTCGGTGCGGGGTTTCCGAGCATGATTCTGATTTTATGTTTCTTATCCCACTGGGTAGACTCAGCAGCCCACAAATACTCTGCAACAGCACCACGCATGTTAACGCAGGTAGCTCCGCAGCCTGCTGCCCATTTCCAGAAACTAGATGCTGAGAATCTAGTGAAAAATACTGCTGTAGCACCTGCTCCCATAGCACTGAACAAACACGTAACCTGAGCGTTGGCATGCCCAAGAGGAAGTATGCTCATAAGAACATCTTCACTTCTTACACCCTGCTGCTGTAGGTATGAGCGAACAGTCATGATAACGCCGCCGTGGTCTCTTGCCACACCTTTTGGCATACCGGTTGTACCTGAGGTGAACATACATCTTTCCATATCGTCGGTGGTTAAATTAACGCCAGTTCCATAAAAGTGTCCGATATTTTCAATTGAAGCACCATCGAATGTATTAAATGGTAAGGTTTTTACTCCACCAATATCTGCAGGCACATTACTAGGATCACCAGTCATAAATATGACTTTAAGGTTTTCTAAATCACCTGCAATCTCTTCGAGGAACGGTAAGCTTTCCGGATCAGCTATAAGTG
>DAOVUC010000005.1 GCA_030632765.1 Candidatus Dadabacteria bacterium | reverse complement strand
GCGGTTGTTGCAAGGATGGATAGGGACACGACTAGCGGGAAAAACAAGATGCTAAGACTATACTCAAGACTAGAGCGTGGAGAGATAGATGTCCTAATAGGAACCCAAATGGTGGCCAAAGGGCATGATCTTCCGGGTGTGACTTTGGTTGGGGTGATTTCTGCTGATATATCTTTAGGCATACCGGATTTTCGCTCAGGCGAGAGGACCTTTCAACTTATTACCCAGGTTGCGGGTCGATCGGGGCGAGGAGATCATCCGGGAAAGGTAATTGTCCAGACCTATAATCCCGATCATCCGAGTATTATCTTTGCCACCCGTCAGGACAGCAAGGGGTTTTTAGAGGAAGAAATAAAATTAAGAGAGGAGCTCCTATATCCCCCGTTCTCGAGATTGGTTAATGTTAGATTTTCAGGACGGTTTGAGTCTGAAACACAGGGTATCTCAAAAGACGCGGGCAACATCGCTCGGAAGATGGTCTCAAAGCTACCTATGGGATCTCTTGAAATACTAGGACCTTCGCCTTGTCCAATATATAAAATAAGTAACCGCTACCGCTTTCAAATGCTTCTTAAATCTTCTAATGCCGCCATTCTCCGTAGTTTTTCCAAGCAGCTCGTAAGCATTATCTCAAAGAGCTCAAGCAGTGTCAGATGCTCAATAGATGTAGACCCATTTTATTTTAGTTGATTTCCTCTCTATGCCATATCTTTGTGGATATGGCAGGTGTGATTAATAAGTTAACTTTGTGGTAGAATCTCACAGTAAGTTTATTGTGTATACTGGGTGGGTATAATTTAATTGGGGAAGGTGATCTCTGCCGGGCAGAGAGCACTTTGTTGGCGATACAGCTAAAATTTAAGGAATGGAAAAAGTAAATCCAAGGGATCCTGAAGCAATAATAGAGGAAGGAAGATAGAAGTTGAATAGAGTTTTGCCCAACCCTGATAATGCTAGGAATATATTAGAACGTTATAAGGAAATATATAAGAGGATCTCTTCTAAAAAAGAGGATATTCTCAATATACTTTCATCCTATAGTTGTTTCCTTGGCAGGGTAATTTTAACAGACCCCTTCATATTGGACTATCTAAGCCAATCAAAAGAAATAAAGAATAAAAAGACCTCAAAACAATTTCTAAAAGAAACAGATTTGATCAAAAAGAGCTCTCCTTCAGGGGATATTTTCGGATCGCATTTAAGGCAGTATAAGTACCGAGAGTTTTCAAGAATCGTATATAGTGACATAATGGGCTTTAGCCCTTTTAGTGATATTATGGAGGAGCTTTCCGACCTTGCGAGTGCTATTGTGGAATCCGCATATCGGTTTTTCAGCGAGCAGTTAGATACAAAGACGTACGGAGAGTTTGTGGTTTTAGGTATGGGAAAGCTTGGGGGAAGAGAATTGAATCTGAGCTCTGATATTGACCTAATTTATCTATACAGGGACAAGGGAGACCCGGAGCCTTTTTTTAAGCTTGCTGAGAGGATTACTAAAACTCTAAGCGCTGTAACCGAGGATGGCTTTCTATACAGGGTTGATTTAGCGCTTCGCCCTGGCGGAAGTAAAAGCACTGTTGCAGTGCCTATAGACGGCGCAGTAGAGCACTATTTTTACTGGGGCGATACCTGGGAGAGGGCCGCTATGATAAAAGCAAGGCCAATTGCGGGAGATCTTGAGCTGGGGGAGGAGTTTATTGGAGAAATCGAGCCGTTTGTATATAAGAAGTTCCTTGATTATAACTCGATTGAGGACTTAAAAGATATGAAAACCAAGCTTGATACGCTTCAAAAAAAGCGTGATGTTAAGCTAGGCAAGGGTGGGATACGGGAAATTGAATTTTTTATACAAGCACTTCAGCTTGTAAACGGTGGTGAGATTAAAGGACTCAGGGAGAGAAATTCACTTCTTGCACTTAAAAAGCTCTGGCGCTTAAATGTTATAGATAAAGAGGTGTTTGAATCATTAACTTCTTCATATCTCGTTCTTAGAAAAATTGAGCACTCAATTCAACTGGTTGAGGAAAGACAAACTCACAAAATTCCTTCATCCTCCGACGATGTTGAAATTTTGGCCAAAAGGTGCGGGTTAAAAGGCAAAAAAGAATTTGAAGAACTTTATAGCGAGAATACCACATCTGTTTCTAGTATTTATAAGCGGCTCTTTTTTGAACCTTCTCAAAAAACCCAGGAGGTTGGGAAAGAGTTTTGGGAGGTTGCCGACTTCTTAACTGTGGGCAATATTGAAGAAACTGAAGCTGTAGAGAATTTAAGAAAATTAGGATTTAAAAATCCCGATGTCGCAATTGATTTGTTTTCCAAATTACTTGATCCTAGATTGGGTGCTTTAACTCAAGGTGGCAGGTTAATTACCAGAAAGGTGATGCCGGCTTTCTTAGGTGAGATACTAAAATCCTTTGATCCTGATGCTGCTTTAGTAAATCTTGAAAGATTTATCTCAGGGATCGGCTGGCGCTCATCAATATACGCTGTTCTTTTAGAGAATCCCGATATTATTAAGCTATTAGCCAGACTATTTTCTACAAGTGGATTTCTTTCAAACTTTCTAATCAGACACCCTGAGTATCTTGACGTTATAACCCTAAGAAATGTAAGAGCCGAGTATGCCTCTAAGGAAGATATGCTTGAAAGCCTTAAATCAAATATGGAAGAGGCGAGAGATTATGAAGATAAGCTGGATATAATAAGAAGGTTCAGGCATGTGGAGACCCTTAAAATATGTCTCAGAGATTTAAACGGGGAAGTTGACCCTTTTTATGTTGGCAAATACCTCTCGATTGTAGCCGAAGCTATTTTAGAAGTCGGGCTTGAATTGGCATGGGATTTAGTGAAAGGCAAGAAGAAGAAAATGCGAATGCTAATTCTCGGTATGGGAAAATTGGGCGGTCGGGAGATGAGCTATAATTCCGATCTCGATGTGATTTTTATTTATGAGGGAGAGGATCATGAATTTTATTCTAAGCTCGGACAGAAGGTTATTTCGGTACTCTCTGTGCCTACAGGGGAGGGCTTTGCCTACAAAATCGATATGGGTCTTAGGCCCTCGGGTAGATCCGGAGCTCTGGTAACTTCGTTTGAATCGTTTAAAAAGTACCATGAGGACAGCGCGCAGATATGGGAGAGACAGGCGCTACTAAGGGCTACACCTGCCGCAGGCAATTTGGAATTAGGTGCTAAGGTTATGAAAACCGTAAAGCATTTCGTATATGAAAAATCTTTTCCCAAGGACTTTTATAAAGAGATTCACCGTCTTCGTTCTCGAATGGAAAAGGAACTTGCGAAAGAGACTGTCGATAAACTCAATATAAAAACAGGGAAAGGAGGAACTGTCGATATAGAGTTCCTTGTTCAGATGCTTCAGTTAAAATATGGGAGAGAGTATCAAGATGTGAGGGTGCAAAATACTTTAGATGCGCTGCTGGCGCTTAGATTCAATGGGTTAATGGAAGATGAGGAATTTAAGATATTAAAAGAGGGGCTTTTTTTCTTAAAAAAGATGGAAAACTTGCTAAGACTCCTTCATAATCGCTCAATTAACGAGCTATATGAGAGTGATTTTCAGAAATTGGCCTCTGAGCTGGACATGAAAAATGAGGGGCAAAAATTAAAAGAGGAATACATCTCTAAAACTAACAAGATTAGAGAGATATATGATAAATATTTCCTATAAATCCTCTTGTGATTTAAAATAATTGGCAAAGGAAAATTATAATGTCTGAATTTAAAAGCTGCATATTTATTATGGCTGACGGCTCAAGAGCTGATGTGTTTTCAGAACTCTTAAAGAGTGGGGACTTGCCAAATATTTCTAAGTATCTAGTTGAGAGGGGATGTTACAAAGAAGCGGTTACAGTGTTTCCCTCGACTACCGGTCCAGCGTACACGCCCTATATATTGGGGAAATATCCCGGACGATGCAATTTGCCGGGCATAAGATGGTTTGATAGGGATATCTATAACGACAAACTCCTATCCTTTAACCGTTTTAGAAGCTATATAGGACTTGAAACCTATTTTATGAATAGAGATATTTCCTTAGATTATAAGACACTATTTGAAATATTTCCAAGAAGCGTGAACATCTTTAATGAGCTTTCAAGAGGAGTAAGCTTTAAAAATGATAAGACTTACTTCTCTAAACTCTTCTATAAGGTGAAAAGTCACTTTACCGATAAAAGTAATGAGGTTGATCTGGTTGCCCAGCGAATCCTTTTGCAATCTTTAAAAGAGTATTCTGTATATACTTACGCCGTATTCTTAGGAATAGATACCTATTCTCATTTATACCATCCGTTTCACAAAAAAGTTATTGACTCTTATAGAATGGTTGATGATACAATAGGGCTTCTTGCAAAAAATCTGGAAAGCGAAGGAAGGCTTGAAGAAACCTTAATTATTGTTGCAAGTGACCATGGCCTTACTCAGACCCACTCGCACTTTGATTTGCTTGAATTTATGAATACCAAGGGCTATAAAACGTTTTATTATCCTAACGTATTTAAGCATTTTACAGATGCGGATGCCGCATGCTTAATATCCGGTAATGCAATGGCCAATATTTATGTGAAGAGCAAGGATGGTTGGGGAAGGAAATCTACTTTTGAGGAACTAAAGGGCCTTGCGGATAATTTCATGGAACGACCTGAAATAGATATAGTTGCGGGACTGGATGAAGAGGGTCGCTCAAGAATTATAAGCAGCAACGGTGAGGCGCTCGCGTGGCTTGATCCAGACGGTATTGTAAATTATGAAAAGATTAGCGGCGATCCTTTTAGCTATAATGGAATGCCCAAGAAAATGAGTTCTGAAGAAGCGTTAACTCATAGTTTCAATACCGAATATCCGGACGCTCTTTTGCAGATAATACAACTTTTAGAATCCCCCCGAACAGGTGATTTGGTTCTGAGTGCAGCCCCAGGATATGACCTGAGAGCTAGGCACGAGAACCCGGAACATCGCTCCTCACACGGCGCACTGTTTAGAGACCATATGTTGGTTCCTCTGGTTATGAATACAAAGGTCAAAAAAGAGTATGTAAGAACGGTGGATATCTTCCCAACAATATTGAGTGTTTTAGGGCACCCTGTTCCTAATAATATTGACGGTATTAGCTTGGTTGATTGATGGAGAAGTTGCTAAGAAAAAATTGCTCTAAATGTTGCCTCTGAGACAAAAAGAGCTACTACGCCCCAGAGGAAGTAGCGCCATATATCCTTAAAAACCTTTACAAGGCCTTGTGTTTGTTCTGAGCTGCTTTCTATGCTGGGAATGGAAGTTTTCTTAAGGTCAGATTCTCTAGGGTCTATATTGACAACGAATTCGTATGCGTTTTCTCCATCCTCTTCTACAATATAAATTCCCGGTAGCCTTGTTTTGCCAAACTCGGGGGCTTCAACCTTCAATTTAAACTGATGCCCTGACGGATCTATAACTATTGCGCTCTCGGTGTCTTGGGAGATATCAATATTGACCGTCTCATCGACTAGGTAGTTTCTTTGGCTCTTCGTATAGTATGGAAAATCATGAATTTTTTTAATAACCGGGAGAAATACCGGGGTTATAGAAAAATTGTTCCAGCTAGAGTCAGCAGTTGAAGTAAAGATAAAAACACTACCCTTCCCATATTCCTTCTTTACTAAAAAGGGTTTGTTGTTTGAGGCAGATATAAGTGTTGCAGATTCTGCATTCGGCTCGATATTGAATAATTTCTGAATCTTTACTTGCCCCACTTTCTCATTAATATCTTTTGAAAATATACCGGAATCCTCTGGGAGCAGTGATAGTTTTTGCTCTTCTATATTTTGAAGTTCCCCGGGAAGAATATTTTCTAATAAAGTGTTGTAGTAGCCCGCTCTCACCCTATTTCCTAAAAATATGACTGTATATCCTCCACTATTGGTGAATTCCTCAAGGTCTTTTGCAATACGGGGGGTAATTTCTCCGATATTGGCTAGAAATATTAAGCCATAGCCTGAAAGGTCCTCATCTAAAAAGCTGTCGTTATCTATGATAGAAATATTCGTATCCGAGAGCTCGGAAATTGTCTCTAAAGCTCGGGCAAGGTAGTAGGTCTCGCTAAGTCGGGAATCTTCTCTTGAATCGCCGTCAACGATTAATATTCTGAATTGATCCTGACCATTTATAATGAAATGTCTGATATCGTCTACTTTAAGTTTATCGTGTGAGGTCTCAACTGATCCATGACTTGGCATCTCTGTTTTTTCGGTACTAAAATTAAATTTTTTGACTGATCCGTCTTCGGGACCTATATCTAAGAATTCCCTTATTTCTTGATCGCCCAAGCTGGTCCGCATTAAAAGTTTTTGCACCGGGTCACTTGAGAAGTTGGATACTTCAGCCTCAATTATTATGGAGTTATTTTCATATTTGAGCTGCGTTTGAGATACTGCGTGATTTGAGGCCTCCTGTTTTTGAGATATGTCTATCACTTCAAGCCAGGATCTTTGAAATCCCTCGTTTTTCCAGCCGTTTTTTTGGAGATCTGTAATAAGCGTCACTCCTTTTCGCTCGCTGGGGGCCTTTTGTAATTTAGTGTAGATATCTTGAAGCCTCTTCTCGTTCTCTGTAAAGGTATTGGAAATCTCAATTTCTTTTAATGCTTTTTTTAATAGAGTTTTGTCTTGTATTAGGGGGGGCTCTTGCTTATTGTCCGGGACAAGAGATGTTATAAAAGCAGAACTCCCATCGGGCAGAGAATCAATTAAATCCTGTGTTTTGCTTAGGGCGCGGCTGAAGTTGTTGCCGTATCCCATGCTGAAGGAATTGTCGACCACAATGGCTTGGGATTTAGGAGTATTATCTTGTGCCGTGGAAAAAGAGAAAACGGCGGGTTTTGCAAATACCAGTACAATAAATACTAATATGAGCGCTCTTAAAATTAATAGGATAATATCCTTTATTTTAGATCTTGTTGCGAGCTCCCCTTGGGATGAAATAAGGAAATTGACTGCCGGAAAACTTTTCTTTACTCCGCTTTTCCGTGATATAAGATGAGCAATGATCGGGAGCGCTATAGCTGCAAGGCCTATCAGGAATAAAGGGCTTAGGAAGGATAAATTCAATACGTTTCTCTCTATTTATCCGCAATTTCTATTAGGGAGTTTTCTATAGATTTATTGATTGGGGAGAAAACATACCTTGTTTCATTCTCGTGGCATATCATTTTCAGTCTTTCAATAAATTTTCCCATTCGTTTTTTATAAGTATGTCTTATACTATCGGTATCTACAATTACCTTTGCATTTGTCTCCATATCTTCAAATTCTACCGATCCCCGGAAGTCAAAATCAATTTCATCAGGGTGTAATATGTGAAATAGAGAAACCTCTTTCATTGAGTTTCTAATAAGCTTAAGCGATTCCTCAATTTTTTCTGGTTTAATTAGGAAGTCTGAAACTATGACAAATGATGCCTCCGAACGATAAGCCTCAAGTGCTTTTAGTACAGGTTCTTTGATGCCCGTAGTGCCCGACGGCTTAAAGGATTCAAGTTTATCTACAATGGGTGTTATGAAAGGACTTCCCGCTTTGGGTGGGATGAATTCAATATCATGCTCGGAAAACCCTAGAAGTCCAACTGAGTCACCCTGTTTTAGAAGTAAGTAGGCCAATGTGGCGGAAAGTTTCTTGGCGTAGTTCAGCTTTGTCGATTTGTTCTCCCCGTAGCCCATCGAAGCGCTTTTATCGATCAATATACACCACCGCATATTAACTTCATCCTCAAATTTCTTAACATAGAGGCGGTCGTGTCTTCCATAAAGGCGCCAGTCAATTTGTTTTAGCTCATCGCCCTTATTGTATTCTTTATGGTCTAAGAAGTCGGGACTTATTCCATGGTAATAGCTCTTATGGATACCAGCCTTGTAACCCCTAACTTTAGATGGAGTGCGGAAATGAAAACCTTTAAGTCTGAGAGCTGTTTCTATGTCTAAAATGCCGTTTGACATATTCAATGGTAAACAGTGTTTATACAGTAAGGTAAGAATTAATCACTTGTTGTCAGGATTTTGTCGATTTCTTTTGTTATCGATTCTTCTTTTAAATTTTTGGCAATCGATATTTCTTTGACTAATAGTGAGAGCGCAGAGTCCATTATTCTCTTCTCGCCGAATGAAAGGTCTTTGTCGTTTTGTAGAAGATTGATATCTTTTAGTACGTTTGCAACTTCAAAAATGTCCCCGCTCTTTAGTTTGTCGGAGTATTCACGGTACCTCTTGTTCCAACTCTGATGGCCGTTGAGCTGCTCGGAGTCTTTGCTTCTATTCTTAAGGATTTTATAGATTCTTGTAATTTGAGATTTTGAGATGACATCTCTTAACCCTACGGTGTCAGCATTGTCGGTAGGAACCATGACTGTAACATCACTGTCTATAACCTGAAGTATGTAATAGTCTTTTTTAGTGCCGCAAATTTCTTTTGATTCGACTGCCGTGACTTGAACAACGCCATGAGCAGGATAAACTGCTTTATTCCCTACTTTGAAAATGGTCATCTTTATGTTTTCTCCCAATTCCCAACTTTGGCGCCAGACTTGCAACAACATAGCACAAATTATGCCTAAGGTCAAATAAACACAAGTTTTCGCTTTAGATAAAGAAGCTTGGTTTTGTCCCTTAATTATTAAGTGTTGGATGGATAATAGTATATAATATATATGTAATATGTGTCATCAATATAGTAATGGTTATATTTGTCGCATGTATATCTTTTCTGGTCCTATAAAATCGTTTAGATTCTGTAGTTAGTTGTAGTTTGGCAGAGGACAATCTTAGTTTTAAGTCTATTTATAAGCAACTTTCCTGAACGGGTTTTCCTAATTAAGAACCTTATGCTAAACCCCCTCCAAATGAATAGATGATTATCTTTGTGCGGGTATTGAAAATAAAGATTATAATAATTATCGATAAATGGGAAATATTCTTGCCAAAATGGCTATCCTTGTATAATATTTAGTCCTTTTTGAGACTTTATTGACCAGCATGTAAAAGATAATATTAATTGGGGGAATTAGAGAAGTGCAAAAATTAACAGATAAAGATTTAGCTGAGCAGCATGGAATAAAAAATCCTGGAGGGATTTACTATAATCTTCCAATTCCTACTCTGTATGAAGAAGTAATAAGGAGAGAAGAAGGGCTTATTGGTGAAGGTGGTACGCTGGTTGCCTACACCGGAGTGCATACGGGACGCTCTCCTGCTGACAGATTTATTGTAAAGGATCCTGGAACTGAGAATTATATTTTGTGGGGACCTGTCAATAAAGCTATTTCCCCTGAGCATTTCGATTCACTACATAAAAAAATTCTGGATTATTATGAAGGTAAGGATCTCTTTGTAAGGGATCTTAATGTATGCGCTCATCCTGACTACAGTACGAATGTTCGCGTTATTAATGAATACGCATGGCATAATGTTTTTGTAAATAACCTATTTATCAGACCAAATCCTCAGGTCTTGCCGCACAAATCGGTAGGATTCACTGTTTTATGCGCCCCGGGGGTTAAGGCAGATCCACAAACAGATGGGACCCGTTCAGAGACTTTTATTATATTAAATTTCGAGAAACGAATGGCTATTATCGGCGGCACTGAGTATGCGGGAGAAATGAAAAAATCTGTTTTTTCTGCTCTAAATTTCCTTCTTCCTGATAGAGGCGTGTTTCCTATGCACTGCTCGGCTAACGTTGGGAAAAAGGGTGATGTTGCATTGTTTTTTGGTCTTTCAGGTACCGGTAAAACGACATTATCCGCAGACCCTGACCGGGCTCTGATTGGGGATGATGAACACGGCTGGTTTGATAACGGTGTGTTTAACTTTGAAGGCGGTTGTTACGCAAAGGCTATAAAATTAAATCCCAAGAAGGAGCCTGAAATTTACAAAGCGTCACTTAGATTCGGATCGGTATTGGAAAATGTAAAAGTTGATGATGAAACCAAAAAAATAGATTTTGACAGTGATGAGCATACTGAAAATACAAGAGTTGCCTATCAGATCGATTCCTTAACTAATATAGTTCCAGAAGGGGTTGGCGGAATTCCGAAAACGATTTTTATGCTCACATATGATGCTTTCGGTGTTCTTCCTCCTATTTCAAAACTTACACCAGAGCAGGCAATGTACTACTTTACTCTTGGATACACAGCGAAAGTAGCGGGTACCGAGAGGGGAGTGAGCGAGCCACAAGCAACATTTAGTTCATGCTTTGGCGCACCGTTTCTACCTAGACCCCCCTTATTCTATGCAGGAATGTTAAAAGACAAGCTTGAAGAGAGTGGGGCTAAAGTTTGGCTTCTTAACACAGGAATTACGGGTGGTCCATACGGAGTAGGAGACAGAATGCCTCTGCCGCAGACAAGAGCGCTTGTTACAGCTGCTGTTGATGGCACACTTGAGAAAGGTTCTTTTAATGAAGTTCCTGTGTTCGGTTTGCAGGTTCCTACTTCATGCCCAGGTGTTGATGAGAAACTCCTAGAGCCTAAAAAGAGTTGGAATGACCCAGCTGAGTATGATTCTAAGGCAGCGGAACTTGCAGCGAGATTTGAAGAAGAATTTTCCAAGCATAAAGCATAATCTAAAGACTTAAAAATTACCTGGGGCAGTTCTCCAAGCTGCCCCTTATCATTCTCTTTAACTTTCTTATTCATCATTAATCCCGTGATTTTATGTAACCCCCTTTACTTTAATTACCGTATTTTATATATTTCATAAAAAGACTGACTGACTGTAATAAATATCTGTCCTACCAAAAGGAGCACTATCAAAATGAGCGAATCCGGACGTAAATTCTGGGGCTGGGGAGTAAAAGAAGCTGATCTCAGTCAGGAGCAAAAAAAAGAAGAAGCTCAACGTATGGAAGGTCTTTTTGATTTGAGCGGACTTACAGTAGACCCGCCACCCACACTTAAAGAAATAGAGATTCCTGAGCCTAAGATTAAGCCACCTGATAGCCTTAGCGAAATTTGTACGACTAATAAACTCGAGAGAGCTTCGCACACATACGGAAAAGGATTTCCTGACATAGTAAGGGCGTATGAAAGGGATTTTAAAATCGCTCCCGACATAGTGGCTTTCCCGTGTACGGAGCAGGATATTGTCGATATTCTGGATTGGTGCTCACGTGAAGGCGTCGCCGCCATACCCTACGGTGGGGGATCGAGTGTAGTAGCGGGTACAGAACCTCAAGTTGGAGAAGGGTACAAGGGTACAGTTACGATTGATATGAAAAATTTGGACAAGGTTCTTGAAATAGATCAAATCTCACGAGCAGCAAATATACAAGCCGGTATATACGGACCTGCGCTAGAAGCATCACTTAAACCCTATAAATTAACCCTTCGTCACTTCCCACAGTCCTTTCAATTCTCAACTCTTGGAGGATGGATTGCCACGCGCTCTGGCGGGCATTATGCAACCTTGGGCACACATATAGACGAGTTCGTTGAAAGTGTGAGAATGATCACGCCTACGGGAGAGATAGAATCGTTTCGTCTTCCCGGCTCCGGAGCAGGGCCAAGTCCGGACAGGTTTTTAATCGGCTCAGAGGGTGCTATGGGTATTATCACATCTGCTTGGATGAGGCTTCAGGACCGTCCCACGTTCCGCGAGAACGCGGCTCTTGTGTTCCCTGATTTTCACTCGGCTTCTGAGGCTGTAAGGGCTGTTCTTCAAGCCGGGTTATATCCATCAAATATTCGAATCCTTGATTCTAACGAAGCCTGGTTTAACAAGGTTCATGAAGGGACCGAAGCTGTAATGGTGCTCGGGTTTGAATCTGCTGATCACTCGCTTGAAGCCTGGATGAATAGAGCATTAGAGTGCTGTATGGATCACGGAGGAGTTGTTCCGGATGAGGAGGGGGACGATACCGGAGCACAAGATAGAAATAAACAAGGAATTGCCGGAGCATGGAGAGATGCTTTTATAGGTATGCCGTACGTATGGGAAGCGCTTGTTGCAATGGGAATGATTTCAGAGACTTATGAAAGTGCTATTACATGGGAAAGGTTCCCTGAATTTCATGAGACAGTGATTACGGAAATGAATAAAGTAATGAATGAGGTGTGCGGCGGCGGATTTATTTCTTGCAGATTTACCTACGCATATCCTGATGGCCCGGCGCCTTATTATTCAATTACCGCGCCAGGCAAAAAGGGCAGTCAGCTAGAGATGGGCGCTGAACTCAAGAACGTTATTTCTGAGCTTTTTATTAAGCTTGGCGGAACCATTACACATCATCATGCGGTAGGCAGATATCATCACAAGTGGTATAAGAAACAGAGGCCCGAATTATTTGGAGAAGTTCTTAAAGCCGCAAAGCACAAGCTTGACCCGGGGGGCATAATGAACCCTGGAGTGCTTGTTGACCTTGTAAGGTGATTTTGTAGCTGGAATTTTATATCCGTATGTGCCAAAAAATGGAAAACAATTAAGCAAAGGAGATAAGTCATGGATTTTATCAAAAGAGATAACACGTCATTTGTTGTTGTTGATGTTCAGGAAAGGCTTATGGGCGCTATGCCTGAAGACATTACTGAAACAAATCTAAAAAACATGAAAATATTACTTGAGGCGGCAAAAGTATTGGGAATCCCGGTAACCGTCACCGAACAGTATCCTAAAGGTCTCGGACCAACAATAGAGGAAATTAAAGAGTCAGTAGGTGAGGGGTTCTCTCCGGTAGAAAAAGTGGTGTTCAGCTGTGCCAGGTCTCCGGAGTTTGAATCCGTTATAAAGGATATAGACAGAAGCTCTGTTCTGTTGTGCGGAGTAGAAACACACGTATGTGTGCTTCAGACTGCTATAGATATGGTGAATAAAGGCTACACTGTGTATGTGCCTGCGGATGCGGTAATTTCAAGAAGAGAGCTTGACTGGGAAAAGGGGATCAATCTGATAGAAAAGGCAGGCGCAGTTGTAGGTACAACAGAGACGTTTTTGTTCCAGTTACTTGAAACAGCGGGGACTGATGAGTTCAAACAGATATCGAGGCTTGTAAGATAACAAAGCTCTGTTTATTGAATACGGAGCGGATAATTAGCGATTGGTTTATTGTTGCGGGATAGGGAAGTGGGATCTCTTCTAAATCGCTGTTTTGTCTCAGAAATTTATAGATGCGTCCCCAAGGGGATTTGAACCCCTGTTTTCGGCGTGAAAGGCCGATGTCCTGGGCCAGGCTAGACGATGGGGACTAACTTAGAATGAGCCGTGCAGGATTCGAACCTGCGGCCCACTGCTTAAAAGGCAGTTGCTCTACCTACTGAGCTAACGGCTCATTAATAAGGCCAAAAATATATCATGTGATTATGCATTGTCAAAGAATATGGTTATTATTTCTAATCTCTTATTTGTCTTTAAATCTAGGTACTATTTAGCGGATTTCTACTAAAAAATATGGCATCTCGTTTCTCTTCCCCACAATTTAGGAATTTTACTCTAGCTACAGCTGCTAACTTCTTTTTTTTCTGCAACTTTTCTTCATTTTTCCTTCTGCCTCTATATATAAAAGATTTAGGAGGGGATGAAGCGAATATTGGTTTTATAATGGGCTCGTTCGGTATTACTTCCCTGGTAGCACTCCCTTTTGTCGCGTATCTGGTTGATAAATATGGTAGAAGGAGGTTTATGCTCTTAGGATATGGGATTATGGTAGCGGCCACGCTCGGCTACCTCTTCATATCTCACCTGTCCCCTGTTTTCTATCTGTTGCGTTTTGTTCAAGGAGTCTCATTTGCATTTGCTTTCACATCGGCCGGTACATTTGTAACAGACTATATTCCTCCCGAGAGAAGGGCAGAGGGACTTGGTATTTTCAGCGCGTTTACAATAGCATCTTATGCAATAGGTCCCTCATCGGGAGAACTCGTAATTGAGCTTTTTGGTTTTAATTCGTTTTTTATATATGCCTCATTATTTAGTTTGATAGCATTTGTTCTTACTATTTTTACAAGAGACGGCAACTTTGAACCTTCCTCTGACCCCTATGGACTGGGTTTCTTCCGTCTAATTGCCTCTAAGAGATATGCGATCATATTAGTTTCGAATTTAATACTCGCGGGAGGCCTGGGGGCAATATTAAACTTTGTTGCCACATTCCTAAGATCAAAGGGGCTTGCAGCATTTTATTTTTTCCTGACCTATACGATTGCTGTTACCGCTGTGAGAATATTCGGAGGACGTATTTCGGATAGCCTTGGAAGAAAGGTTATAGCCTCACCGTGTCTTTTTATCGTCTCTGTCTCACTTGCCGCTATGTATTTTGTTGATAATGCTTTAAGCGCTATCTTGATTTCACTTTTATTTAGCGTAGGATACGGGTTTTTATACCCTACACTTAGTGCCCTGGTAATTGACAATGCAAAATCTGATGAAAGAGGAAAAGCCATGGGGGCATTTAACGCCACTTACAGTTTGGGGATTAATTTTCTGGCATTTCCCCTTGGTCTGATTGCAAGGGATTTTGGGTATGAGGTTATGTATTTCGTGACAGGGTGCATGGTCTTTCTGGGTTTTCTGCTCTTTACTTTCTTTGAGCGAAGTAGTGAATCTTGAAAAACAATTTATATTAATTACTCTTGCGAACAATGAACATTAATTCAGGCGATCAAGTACTTATTATGTCTCCCGATGAAAAAACCTTTCTCGTAACAGTCACTGAGGATAAGAAAATGGGAACTCATAAGGGGGAGCTCACCCTTGGTGACGCTATCGGGAAATCTTTCGGCGAAAAAATATATTCAAATTTGGAACACCCCTTCTTATTACTTGAACCCACACTTGAAGATAAGATGATGAAGGTTAAACGCCATACCCAAATTATCTATCCTAAAGATGCCGCTTTTATGATTCTAAAGACCGGGATTCAATCCGGAATGAGAGTTGTTGAATGTGGCGCCGGGTCAGGTTCACTTACCATGGCCCTTGCAAATGCGGTAGCTCCAGACGGCATGGTTTATACATACGATGTTAGAGAAAAGCATCTTGAGAATGCAAGGATGAATGTAGAAAACGCAGGATACTCGGATTATGTAGAGTTTAAATTAAAACAGGCACAAGAGGGTTTTGACGAAGAGGGGGTTGATGTTGTGATCTTAGACCTTCCATCCCCTTGGGACGGTATTGCTTCAGCGGCAAAAGCACTAAGAGGCGGTGGTAGAATTGCAAGCTTGTCCCCAACATATAACCAGGTCGAAAAATGTGTTGAGAATTTAGAAAAGCACGGTTTTGTATATATTGAAACATCTGAGCTTTTGCTTAGGCACATAAGGGTAAGTACCGGAAAGACGAGACCTGTAGACCGAATGGTGAGCCACACTGGATTTCTTACATTCGGCAGAAAGACCATAATTAAAAAAGAAACCATTGATGAATCAACTGACCCCTTTAGAGCACCTCCAAACTCTTAACATACTTACTTTAATAGAGGCAATAAGATATGAATAGTAAAAGAAGAAAGCTTTTATTTCTGCTCCTTTTTCTTTTGGTCGTTGGGTTTTACTATCTTTCTGAGAAAAGAGAAAATACTCCGGATACGGCGGAATACAGAGTTCTTAATGTGATAGATGGAGATACTGTCATAATAGATGACACTAGAGGATCCCGTGTCAGATATTTAGGAATTGATACGCCGGAGATTGCATACCAGGGCTCTCCGGGAGACCCAATGTCTCAAGAGGCACGGGATTATAATATAAAACTTGTCCAAGATAAGAGAGTGAAACTTGAGTTCGATAAGGAAAAATATGACGTATACGGAAGGATACTTGCCTACGTATATATAGATGATCTCCTTGTGAATGAAGAGCTTCTAAAAGAGGGTCTTGCAACAGTGCTTATAATAGAGCCTAACGGTATGCATTCTGAAATTGTATTAGACGCGCTGCAGCAAGCTAAGAAAAATAAAAAAGGTATGTGGGGAGAATTAAGAACCCTGATTCCACCACAGGGAAATAGCGAATTCCGGGTTGATCTTAGTAAAGCGCACCGCTATGAAGGAAAGCGTATTGTCGTGAAGGGGCGGGTTCTTGATACTCGTAAATCGGACAAAGTGATGGTTTTAAATATGGAAGATAAGCTCGACGTGGTTATTTTTCCTGATGATTGGAATAATTTTCAACATTTTGATATAGATCCTGAAAAATTCTACATGGATAAAACCGTGGAAGTTACAGGAAGGGTAAAGATGTACAAAGGTAAGCCGAGCATAGTTGTGGACCACCCTATGCTGCTAAGGAGCCCGGGTTGAGTCTGAAGGAATATCTAATAGAAGGAGCGAGGGAGCTTGGGATCGATATTTCAGAGAAGGATTCGGACCTTTTCTTTAAGTATTTAGAAAATCTGAAAACCTGGAACGACAAGATAAACCTGACTTCTATTAAAAATGATAGAGAAATAATTATAAGCCATTTCCTCGATTCAATCTCAATTGCTTCTTTGATAGAGGATGGGAAAAAGGTCCTTGATATAGGCTCAGGCGCCGGATTTCCCGGGATTCCCTTAAAGATTGTGCGCCGGGGTCTTGAGGAGACATTGTTGGATTCGGTGAATAAGAAAGTGTCATTTATGAATGACACAATCAGAAAACTTGAACTTCAAGATATTAACGCAGTCTGGGGTAGGGCGGAGGATCTTGATAATGAAGTGCCGCGAGGAAGCTTTGATTACGTTCTCACCAGAGCGGTAGGCAGCATGTCGGATACTCTAAGATTAAGTTCCCCATATGTTTCAGAGAATGGAGTTATTATACTTATGAGGGGAAAGAGGGGGAGCGAAGAATGGAATACTGCAATTGAAGATATTGGAAACAAAGTAGAGCTTGTAGAGTTTAAGGATATGACCCTTCCACTGAGCGATTTAAAAAGAATTATTCTTGTTCTTAGGCCGCTTTAATGACGAGGCTTTCTGTTGATTACTCTCTCAAGCTTCATTGCGGATTAGTTTTTTAGGATTAAGTGCATGCTAATGATTTCCAAAGTCATAATTCTTGACCTGAAATAATTTGAATGTTAGTTTAAGTGCTCTTAAATAATAGAGGTGATTATGAAAACAGTTGGAGTAATAGGGGGAAGCGGGCTTTATGATATTGAGGGACTTACCGATGTGGAGTCGGTTAGTGTGGATACGCCCTGGGGTAGCCCTTCGGATAATTTGATAGTAGGCAGTTTGGATGATACCAGAATGGTGTTTTTGCCCAGACACGGACGCTATCATAAACAAATGCCCTCAGAGATCAACTACAGAGCAAATATATTTGCAATGAAGAAAATGGGTGTGGAATGGATTATCTCAGTAAGCGCCGTAGGAAGCATGAAAGAGCACATTTCCCCGGGACAAATCGTTATTCCTTCACAGTTCTACGATCATACTAAAACAAGGGTATCAACATTTTTTGGCAGTGGGATTGTTGCACATGTTTCTATGGCTGATCCCGTATGTGCTCTCCTTTCGGATGAGCTTTACAACGCCTCAATAAGCTCGGGCGCGACAGTTCATAAAGGCGGTACTTATCTTTGTATGGAGGGGCCTCAATTCTCTTCCAGAGCGGAAAGCAATATATATAGAGGGTGGGGGGTCGATATAATCGGTATGACCAATGCTACTGAAGCCAAGTTAGCCCGTGAAGCTGAGATTTGCTACGCCAGCATTTCAATGGCAACCGATTATGACTGCTGGCATGAGCAACATGATGACGTCACTGTGGATGATTTAATAGAGACACTAAATAATAACGTTCAACTTGCAAGAGATATAATAAAGAAGGTAGTCCCGGCGATTGGTGAGTCAAGGGAATGTCCATGCGGCAGCGCACTTCAGAACGCGATAATTACACCCAAAGAAGCTATAACCAAAGAGACAAGGGATCGTCTCGAAATACTGATAAAGAGGTATGTATAATGAAATTACTTGTTGTTGGATCTATGGCACTTGATTCGATTGAGACACCGTTTGGTAAAGAAGATAATATATTAGGGGGATCTGCTTCATACTTTTCTCTGGCAGCTAGTATGTTCACGGATGTAGGAATAGTTGCTGTGGTAGGAAAGGATTTTCCGGAAGATCATTTGGATCTTTTTAGATCTAAGGGCATTGAACTTGAAGGAGTTACCAGGGAAGAAGGGGAAACTTTTAAATGGGAAGGGAAATACGGGTACGATCTCGGAGACCCCGATACGCTGGGCACATATTTAAATGTTTTTGAGAATTTTAACCCGGTAATTCCAGAGAGCTATAGAAATGTAGATTACGTGTTTCTCGCAAATATAGATCCGGAGCTTCAGCTAAGCGTACTCAAGCAAGTTAAGAATCCTAAGCTTGTTGCGTGCGATACTATGAATTTCTGGATAGACAATAAGCCCGAAGAACTAAAGGAAGTCCTAAAACATGTAGACATCCTGCTGATTAATGATTCTGAGACCAGAGCCTTGGCGGGAGAGCCAAGAATCACTATTGCCGCCAGAGCTGTATTGGATATGGGCCCTAAGATACTCATCGTCAAAAGAGGCGAATATGGAGCGTTGATGTTTTCAAAGGAAGGCATATTCTGGGCTCCGAGTTATCCGCTTGAAGAAGTGATTGATCCT
>DAOVUC010000247.1 GCA_030632765.1 Candidatus Dadabacteria bacterium | reverse complement strand
CCGAAAACAGGCACTAACATAGATGAAAAAGTCGTAATTTTAATATCCAGGTTGTTAAGCAGGTAAAACCATATTGTAAAGTCCACTGCTGAAGCTATTAAACCTGTGAATAGTAGTATGTAAATTGAATGCGCATTCCAGTCAATAACTAACAATCCTTCAGTGGGAATTGCAAGGAGTGCCAGTCCGATGGCTCCGATTGAAAGCTGCAAACTGCTTACCATATATATATTCTCTCCGCCCATACGTTTCTTAACCCAGATATTTGAAATAGCCCAGGATATAGCTCCGCCGATTATCAGAAGTTCTCCGAACAGTATCTGGGAGTCTTGATGTACTAAAGTGTCCCAGCCAAGTATGCAAATAATTCCGATAGTACCAATTGCAACTCCTGTCCATTTGGCAGTATTGAGACGTTCCTTTAAATAGAAATGAACCAAAAAAATTGTCCAGATGGGCATGGTGTAAAGAAGTACGGATGTTTTGCCCGCTGTTACATATTTCATGCCGTACAGCATGAGTCCAAACATGAGCGTAGTTTGGAACATAGCGATCATAAAGTAGTCAGGAACCTTACTTAGCTTCGGCCATTTTATAGATTTCACTCTAATGAAGATGATCATCGCAACCCCTCCAATTGCGCATCTCCATGCAGCAAATGTAAAAGGCTCACTGTACCCAAGCCCTATTTTCATGAGAACCCAAGAGTATCCCCACGTGGTAATTGTGAAAACAAGTAATAAAATTAATAGGAGTGTTTTATTCATATGGAATGCCAATTCAACTAAGACAATATCCTAAGCAATCTATTTGTCTTGACAAGGTAACGTCAATATTTATAATTACATACCTTTTAAATTTTATCTGGGATTTATATTTTTAGTTGGTCTTCTTCAGGTAATGGTGTGCGGGCTGTAATTAGTTCTTATTTATGTATTATTTCAAGGTTTATTCGGCTGAAGTAGACGCCGGAGAAGCTAAACTAAGTCAGTCTTTAAAATCCTATATAACTTGAGCCCGGATTTTTTAATTATTTAAAAGAGTTACAAGTGTTATCCAACTTCTGATCGGAGGTAAGAAAGGTGAAGATTCTAGTAATAGTAAGTCAAACACAAGATACAGAGGCCAAAATTCAAGTCTCGGCAAGTGGAGATTCCGTTGATACCGCAGATATGAAATGGATTATGAATCCATATGATGAATTTGCTGTTGAAGAGGCCATTCAAACTAAGGAAAAACATGGCGGCGAGGTAGTAATCGTATCAATTGGTCCCCCAAGAGTAATCGATACCATAAGGCAAGCTCTTGCAATGGGAGCAGACAGCGCTGTTCATATTAACGGCGAGGGTTTTGCTGAAACAGATCCCTTCGCTATTGGGAAGCTGGTAGCAAGTGAAATTAAGAAATTAGGAGAATTTGATGTAATTTTTACAGGAATGAAAATAATTGACGAAGAGTCAGGACAAGTCGGCGTTCAAGTAGCTGAGGAGTTAGGTATCCCTCATGTTTCCCTGGTAAGTAAAGTGGTTGAGATAAATGCCGATGCAAAGAAAGCAGTGTGTCAGAAAGAAATCGACGGCGGGCACGTAGTAGTTGAGGTGCCGCTGCCTTGTCTTATCACCTGTCCTGACGCAATGAACGAACCACGCTACGCATCACTTCCGGGAATTATGAAGGCTAAGAAAAAACCTCTTACCGAAGTTGGAATTGATGATGTTAATTTTGAGGGGCTCGGGTTTGGGAAAGATGCTGTAAGCAAAGAAGGCGCGAGAGTTAAAACCATTAGTATTGAAGTTCCACAAATTGAAAGAAAATTAAGAATAATCAAAGGCGATGACGAACCTATGGTAAAGGGTGAGGAAATTGCCAAGTCCGCTGAGGAGCTAGTTAAACTTCTTAGAGAAGACGCCAAAGTAATATAGCTCGACATACAACATATGTAGCATTGAAAAAGATATTGAAGGAGAAAAGAAATGAGTAACGATGTTTGGGTAGTGGCTGATCTAAAAATAGATGGAACAATCAGAAAAGTGACATTTGAAGCTCTAACTGAGGCTAAAAAGAAACTAGTGGGAAAACTCGGCGGTCAATTGTGCGCAGTTCTTCTTGGCTCGGGAGTTTCAGGGTTAGAGGCTGAATTAGGAAAATACGGCGCTCAGAAAGTATATGTTGTTGATAGCGAACTATTAAAGGATTTCAACACTGAAGGCTATGTAAATGCACTTAGCGAATTAATAAAACAAAATGAGCCGGCAGTAGTAATAGCTGGTAACACCGTATTTGGTCAGGATTATTTTCCAAGAGTTGCGGCCCGTGTTGGAGCAGGAGTCGCGATGGACGCTATCTCAATTGATCTTTCAGGAGATAACAAGTTGCAAATTGAGAGATATTCTCATTCTAGTAAGGCGATTCAGACCCAGGTATTCCACGACGGCGCTACTATGATGGCAACTGTAAGACCCAACTCATTTAAAACTGAAGAGGCCCCTGCTTCGCCGGAAGTAATTAACGGTTCAGTAGAGCTAAATCCAGCAGACATTCACGTTAAGGTTCTTGAGCTACAAACTAAAGAATCAGACAGACCGGAACTAACGGAGGCTGAGAGGGTTGTCTCTGGCGGACGAGGATTGGCAAGCGAAGAAAACTTTAAATATATATATGAACTCGCCGATACGCTGGGCGCAGCCGCTGGTGCTACTCGTGCTGCGGTAGACGCAGGCTACTGTC
The DNA here is from genome assembly GCA_030632765.1 of Candidatus Dadabacteria bacterium. Lineage (GTDB taxonomy): Bacteria > Desulfobacterota_D > UBA1144 > Nemesobacterales > UBA2774 > CR02bin9. Next base: position 653 of record DAOVUC010000247.1, on the reverse strand, counting down.
CTTATGACATGCAGGTTGGTCAGACTGGTAAAGCAGTATCGCCAAATCTATATATAGCGATTGCAATTTCAGGCTCTGTTCAGCATTTTGCCGGAATGGGTTCTTCTAAGGTAATTGTTGCTATTAATAAAGACCGGGAAGCTCCTATTTTCCAAAAATGTGACTACGGAATTGTTGGCGATCTCTTTGATATATTGCCGCCATTCACAGAAAAAGTTAAAGCTCTTGTTTCAGAAGGGTAACACTAACTACTAACTATAGGGACGGCCGAGTGGTCGTCCCTACTATATCTACCATCTCTATTTTATCTATTTTTTCACCCAAGAATCTTCCGGCTACAGATAAAAAAGTATCGGATACATCGGTCAAATAAAACTCTCTTTTAGACGGAGAATTGTTTTCGTTCAGAAGATTTTCTTTGTTTAATACGTCTTTTATTTGAGACGCTGTTTGCCGGGCAGAATCCACAAGAGTTATCTCATCACTCATAATTTGTTGAATAGTCTTTTTTAGTAGGGGATAGTGAGTGCATCCTAAAACCAGAACATCAATTCCGGTTTCTTTTATAGGATTTAGATACTCTTTTGCAATGCGCTCAATTATTTCTCCTTCTGTCCATCCTTCATCAGCTAACGGTACGAACAGCGGGCATG
>DAOVUC010000212.1 GCA_030632765.1 Candidatus Dadabacteria bacterium | reverse complement strand
AATAGATCTTAAAACAAAAATAGGTATAAACACTGGATTTGTAGTAGTGGGCGGCATTGGTAGTGATCTTAGGATGGATTATACAGCAATGGGAGACACTGTTAATCTAGCTTCACGTTTGCAGAACTTAGCAGAACCGGCGACAATCCTTATAAGCGAGAGTACCCATAAACTAGTCCAAGACTACTTTGATGTTAAGCCCCTGGATTCACTACAAGTAAAAGGTAAAGCACACCCGGTAAAAGCTTTTAGGGTTCGAGGGATAAAAAGGTCAATAGTTACAGTTGATATTGCAAAGGCGAGAGGGCTAACAAAGCTTATAGGAAGAGAGAAGGAGTTAGATATACTCAACGACCGCCTTGGGAAGATTAATGAAGGTCTAGGACAGGTATTAGGCATTGTAGGAGAAGCAGGAATTGGTAAGTCCCGCCTTATATATGAGTTCCGAAAGTCTATAGAAAAAGAAAAAATAACCTATCTGGAATCTAGCTGCTTTTCATACGGTATAGCAACACCTTACCTTCCTATAATTGACCATATAAAGAGCAATTTCGGAATAGGGGCTATAGATGACGAACCAACTATAAAGAAGAAGCTAGACTCAGAGATAGAGAGGATGGATGCAGGGTTAGAATGGATTCTTCCTTATCTATACCATTTACTTTCACTAAAAGTGTCTCTGGATTTCTTAAAAGGAGTAGATGAGAGGGGAAAAAAGAGAAGAACTCATGAAGCATTAAGGTCTTTATACTTGACAAGCTCTCAGATAAGACCACTTGTTGTAACTATTGAAAATATCAACTGGATGGACAATGCATCGGCAGAATATTTAAACTATTTAGGAGAAGGTCTCCACGGGTATCCTTTACTGCTTATTCTTACATATAGACCAGGCTATGATGCTCAACCTTTTGTTGGTAAATCCTATTATACCCAAATATCCCTAAACCAGCTTACTCAAAGGGAGATCATCCAACTCATACAAGAATTGCTAGGGGGGAAAGAAGCCCCTGGAGATTTTACGAAGCTTATTACTAAACAGGCTGAGGGGAACCCATTTTTCATAGAGGAGCTTATCCGCTCGTTCAAGGAAGGGGAAATTCTTATACCTGAGGGCGGAAGATACCTTATTACAAAGGATATATCAAAAATAGAAATTCCGGACAGAGTACAAAACCTCATAATGGCCAGAATTGACAGGCTTGATGAAGATCTCAAAAAGACCCTTCAATATGCCTCCGTCATAGGCAAGGAGTTTACGCTTAATCTATTAGGAAGATTGCCAGCTATAGAGGATAACCTTGAAGGTAAATTAAGTGAGCTTATAGGCTTAGAGTTCATACACGAAAAAAGCATTTACCCGGAGAGAGAATATTTATTCATGCAGTCCTTAACTCAGGATGTAGCCTACCAGAGCCTACTTATTAAAAAGCGAAGAGAACTTCATGAAGTAATAGGTGATGCTATTAAGGAACTTTACGAGGGAAGGTTAGAAGAATATTACACCATATTGGCGCATCACTATAAAAATAGTGATAACAAGGAACAATCACTTAATTATCTTATCCTAGCTGGAGAAAAAGCTTCAGGTCTCTACTCACATATTGAGGCAAAGTCTTACTACGAAGAAGCCCTTGATTTCCTCCGAAATATCACTAAAAACAAGCAAAATCGAATCCGAACCATCGATATAATACTCAAGCTAGCAGGTGAATTAATGTTTTATGAAACTGTAAAAACGTGTCTAAAGCTTCTTGGGGAAGCGGAGAAATTAGCAGAGGAACTACAAGATGATGCTAGGTTGGCAAAAATCTATTATTTAATGGGTATGACCATATATTATTCGATTGAGCATCCAGATATAGGGATTAAGTTCGCGAACAGGTGCTTAGATATAGCAAAGAATATAGATGAGGAGGAACTCATAGCCAGTGCATATTATGTGCTTTCATCTCTTTACTTTAAAAAGGGAGACCTCCCTCGTGCAATAGAACTTTTCCTGGAGAGCGTTACACTAAATGAAAGATTGGGAAACGTTCAAGCGGTCATCCACTCCTTGGGCCTTATGGGAGTTTCACATTCTTGGATTGGGGATATAGATAAAGGGAGAGATTATATAAGCAAGGGCATAAATATGGCAGAGGAGTTAGGAGATGTAAGAAGGATTGCCGCTGGATATTATTACCTTGGGGTAATCGGTGTAATGTACGGTCACCTGAAGGAGGGAATAGAAAATCTTCAAAAAAGTATAAGTCTCTTTAAGGATAGTGGCGATATTTTTTATATGCTTCTTCCGACAGGTTTCCTTGGATACGGCTATGCCAAATTGGGAGACATGAAAAAGGGGATAGAAATTCTTGAGAAAAATCTGCTGATGCTTGAAGAAAAGAAAGGCCCTACTCTATGGTTTCTAGCCTTTTTTCATGCGTTTTTAGGAGAGTCTTATCTAATGGATGGGAAAATATCTAAGGCACTCACACAAGCTAAAAAATCCGTAAACCTTTCAAGTAAACAAGGTAATAAATTTGAAGAAGCCCATGCCTATCGGACTCTCGGTACGGTTTATACTCAAAAGGGGATCACTTATTGGAGTAAAGGAAAAATGTGCCTAATCAAGAGTATTGAGATCATAAAAGAAACAGGAGCTGATGGAAGACTACCATACAGCTATATGGCACTGGGGCTTCTACATAAAAGCCGAGGACAAGTTGATAAGGCTAAAGAATTTTTAGAGAAAGCCCTCCCACTTTTTGAAAATTTAAAAGATGAAGATAATATAAGTAGAGTAAACAAAGAATTAAGTGAACTAAAACAGAATTTTGTCGAGGAAGCAACTTTAACCTAAGAGCGAGATGTTGAACTCATGAAACTTGTGTGTTATAAAAGCGTTCAAATATGGCTCAAAGAACTCAGGGATCGATATAAAGATCCAAATGAAATAAATTTGCGCCTTGATTTACTTAAAAAATTCTGTGAATATGTGGTAAAAAACCCTGATGAATTGATAGAAGAGGTTCATAATCTTAATTCAACTCCTTCCCCTGCTACATTTTGTTGTGAGGCTTTGTTGGTGGACTTTGCGCCTCCATCTATTCTCAAAAAAAAGAATTTTTACAACAAGAGAATAAATGAGTTCATTGAGGGACTAGAAGGTATCCCCTCTGCCAGAGACACTTATGGAAATATGATAGACGGTTTTTTTATATTTAACGGTATAAGAATGTATAGGAAGCGTAAGATTTGGTCTCATCTCGGTAGGGGTACTACTAATTAAAGAAAGTTTAATATGGAAGAGGATTTTATGGAACTGAATAATTATAAAACTGTTCAGATTTGGCTAAAAGAGCTAAGGAGTCGATACAATACCGATGAAATAAATCTGCGTGTTGAATTACTTAAAAAATTTTGTGACTTTGTAGCAAAAAATCCCGATGAACTAGTAAACGAGGTTTATAATTTTGAAACTCATAAACCCAAATTCAAAAATAGAAAATTATATAACGGCAAAATTAACGAGTATCTGAGTGGAATTGTAAGTAGCGCTACCGCTAGGGACAATTATGGGAATATGCTGGAAGGTTTTTTTATCTATAACGGTGTAAAGATATTTAGGAAGAGAAAGGTTTGGACTCACCCAGGAAGGAGATCTTAAAATATGGAAACTTTAGAGGCCATGGGAACCAGAAGGAGTATTAGATATTTTTACCCATGGAAGTATGTTGAAGACGAGAAGATACAGACAATTTTGGAGGCAGCGAGGCGTGCTTCACATTGGGGTAACACATTTGTGTGGCGCTGTATTGTTGTAGATAAAAAGAAGGCTTCTCCAGAGATGATAAATGCCGCCGAGGAGGGAGGGTACAGTCAAGTCCAAATACAGCAGGCTCCTCTAATTCTT
>DAOVUC010000092.1 GCA_030632765.1 Candidatus Dadabacteria bacterium | reverse complement strand
TGCATATATTATTCATTCTCCGGATGCTTATATACTTATCTGGATATTCTCCATAAGCCTATTTATTGATACGGCCAATTCAACTTCTGATGCAATTCTAAGGGTTTTTGACAGATTCAAAAGTATTGCCTTTATAAATTCTTTTCAAAAGCTGTTCAGGCTTATTGTGGTCGTAGCTCTTTTGTTTGGCGGTTTCGGGATAAAGGGAGTTCTGTACGGGTTCATTCTCGCAAGTTTCATTGGTTTCTCAATCAGAATGTGGATTGTGATAAAAACTCTAAATGAGAATGGCCTAGAAGGCTGGTTCAGTGCGGATGTTGGACTGATTAAAGATGAATGGAAAGGGATCGCATGGTTTTTGGGTAATACAAGCTTTATAGCCACGCTTAAAACCGGAAACGAAAGATACCTGGGAATAATGATCCTTGGTTATTTTGCAGGAAAAGACGCGGTAGCTTATTACAAAATTGCAAGCACTGTGGCCTCACTTGCAAACAAGGTTGTCGATCCTCTTTATGAAGCCATTTATCCGGAACTTGTGAAATTTACCAGTTCTAACGCAATTAAGGATTTTAAGCGGATGATTAAAAGTACTACAAAGAGTCTGGTCTTAATCATCGTACCTCTTACTGTCATCATAATAATCTTTGCCGAACCTATTATTAGTATTGTATTCGGTAAAGATTATGTCCCCGCGACAAATGCGCTTAGAATTCTGGCGGCGGCTGTACTTATAGTACGATTTACGTTCTGGATAAATCCTGCGCTCCTTTCAATGGGCAGACCCGGACTTAGAACGATATTGGGCGTAATATCAACATCTATTTATCTAATTCTTATGTTCCTCCTTGTTCCCGGGTATTCATACATAGGGGCCGCCTTCGCTTTTCTCGGATATTCAATTGTACGCTCAAGTCTTGCCTTTAAGTTCTTCCGTGACGCGCTCAAAAAAATAGAATAAAAAGCGTCGGACATTATTCGTCGATGCCCAACTTGAGTTTTAATAGTTTAGGAACTCTTTCGATTCTAAATAGCTCTTTGGTATATTCCTTTTGTATCTTAGCCTCTCATGATATATATTTTCCCTTAAATAGAAGGAAATAAATTACTTAAGTTCTCAGAGGAATTAGTGGTTATATCACATTCTAAAAAGTTCTTATTTGTTCACATACAGAAAACTGCTGGCAGGAGCTTTGAGGCTGTTTTAAAAGAGAATATCCCTGACTTAAAGAGTTTTATGGGAACTCATGACCATGCTTTATGGGCAAGAGAGTTGCTAGGGGAGCAGTGGTCCGATTATTATAAGGTTGCATTTGTCAGAAACCCTTGGGACAGGTTGGTATCGTGGTACACGATGATACAGGAAAAAGGCAGGAAGACTTTATATAAGAGGATATTTGGTATGAGGAAATACAATCATCTAACACAATATGTGCTTTCTAATTCAAATTCGTTTGATGAATTTCTTTACAATTGTGTAGATACAATTGACGATATAGACGGCAAAAAGAGCATTCTTTATAACCAGCTGGACTATATAACCGATAGCGAAGGCTCTTTAATTGTAGATTTTGTCGGCAGATTTGAGAACCTTAATAAAGATACGGATACAGTTTTCAAAACCCTTGGTTTAGATAATGTTACACTCCCGCATAAAAATAGCTCTAAACACAGAAATTACCGTTCCTATTATTCTGAGGAAACAAAAAAGCTGGTTTCACAAAGATTTGAGAGGGATATAGAATTTTTTGGTTACGAGTTTTAAGCAGCGTGTCATAATGCTCTATAACTTCTTAGAAGCTTCAATGCACATATACAAATGAATCCATTATCCGCATTTAAAGTCGCATACCGAGCTATCGAATCTAATAAGATTCGTTCAATCCTAACAACTCTGGGGATTATCATAGGGGTTGCGGCCGTGATATGCCTGGTGGCTGTCACGCAGGGTGCTGAGAAAATGATCGAAGATCAACTGACAAGCCTTGGTGGGAACTCTTTTATAGTTAAGACCGGCAAGAGAGGCGTGGGATCTCAGGAAAAAGCATATATCCTGACCCCTAAAGACGCTGAGGCTATTGGAGAGTTAGAGATGGTTACCCATGTGTCTCCAATTATTGATATAGGACAACAGATAATATGGGGGAGCCAGGATTGGTATTCGCTGGTATTAGGGGTGGGGACTGATTTTGTAAATATTAATGACTGGTATCCTGATAGCGGCAATTTTTTTAATAATCAAGATGTAGCGGCAGCAGCCAGAGTCTGTGTTCTCGGGAAAACAGTCGCATCCAATCTCTTTGGATCCGAAAACCCGGCAGGTCAAACAGTTAGAATCAATAAAAACATTTTTAATGTAATAGGGGTAATGGGCTCTCTCGGGCAAACCTCAGGAGGAAGGGATCAGGACGATGTTGTATTGATCCCCTACACGACGTTTCAGAAAAGTATAAAGGCTATAAATCAAGTAGAAAGCATTTCAGTTTCTGTAAGAACCTCAGAGGATATTCCGATAGCTGAAACTCAGATTATTAATCTTTTAAGAGAGCGTCACCGCTACGGGGCTGATGAGGAAGATAGCTTTTATATAAAGAGTCAATTGAGCATAATAAACCGTATCTTTGCAATTTCCAGGATTATGACAATCCTCCTGGCAAGCGTAGCATCGATTTCGCTACTGGTCGGAGGCATTGGAATTATGAATATTATGTTGGTCTCTGTAAGCGAAAGGACAAGAGAGATTGGGATAAGGATGGCAGTTGGAGCTAAGGAAAAAGATATTTTAGTCCAGTTTTTAATAGAATCAGTTCTGCTTTCACTAGCAGGTGGCGCAATTGGGGTTCTGGTAGGGATCCTCGGATCACAAATAGCTTCTTATTTTACTAACTGGCCTGTAGTGATTTCCCCGGGAGCCACATTATTGGCATTTAGTGTCGCTGCAATTATAGGAATATTTTTTGGAATATACCCCGCGCGTAAAGCGTCTAAATTAGATCCTATTGAAGCCCTAAGATATGAATAATCTTCTCAAAAACTTCCTGTTAATATTTTTCTCACTCATTTTAGCTCTAGTAGTCGCAGAGGGTTTTTCCAGGATATTCTTTGATCCGATTGATTTTCTCAAGCCACAGACAGTGTCTGACGAAGTGTTGAGATATAAAATTGAGCCTAATTCGGGAGCCCATGATTCCTGGGGTTTTAGAAATAAGTCAGTTCCCGACTCTTCTGAAATAGTTGCGGTTGGGGACTCACATACTTATGGTATCAGTGCGACAGCTAGCAACTCATGGCCCAACATGCTTCAGAGAATTACAAATAAGAGAGTATATAATCTGTCTCTAGGAGGATACGGTCCGGCCGAATACTTATATTTAATGGAGGAAAAGGCCGTAAAACTTGATCCGGAACTAATCATAGTTGGTTTTTATCTCGGTAATGATTTAAAGGATTCTCTCTCCGCAGTGTATAGTGTCCCAATTTGGGAAGATTTAAGAAATGCTGAAGTTGCTTCAGTTCTAGAAGACAACAAAGATGAGAAGATAGCAGCAAATAACAATATTGGTGATTGGTTTTCGGCTCACAGTGTATTGTACAGAATTGTTAGCTCTTCATTCATAGGTGATAACCTGAGGCAGAGTAGAAGAATGAAAAAAGGTGAGGATATCTTAATGCTTGAGGTCCCAGAATACGGAATTCATACGGGATTTACTCCTGACAGAAGGTTAGAGGGGCTATCCTTGAGAAACTCTGAAGTCAGAGAAGGGCTTAGACTAACCCTTGTGTTGTTCAATAAGATGAATCAACTAGCTCAGGAAAATGATATTGAATTCCTGGTTGCGATAATACCAACTAAAGAAAGTGTGTTTTCAGAATTCATATTAAAGAGCGAAGAGCTGGCCGATTCTAGTAAGCTAAATAGGCTTATGCAAAATGAAGAAGTAGTTAATAAACTAGTAAAAACATATTTCAGAGATCATAGTATCCCTTATGTGGATATGCTGGATCCCTTGAGAAATGCAGCCGGAGAAGAGCAAATATATCCCAATAATTTCGGGGGCCATACGAATAAAAACGGGTATAGAGTAATTGCCGAATCTATAAATCAATACCTCAAATCTGATAATAGTCAGCAAATCCGGTAAATGTGAATTCTTTACATAATAAGAACCAACTTTTATAATTTCTCTTCTGAATAACCATGGATAATATGTTTGATACCAAGATTAAGATATGTGGAATTACGAATATGGAAGATGCCATGCTGGCTTGTGAGTGGGGAGCTGATGCGTTGGGGTTCATATTCTACAGAAAAAGCAAAAGGTATATAGCCCCTGAGATTGCTCGGAGCGTCATATCAAGTTTGCCGCCTTTTATTACGACTGTAGGGGTTTTTGTAAATCACTCTCTTGAAGAGATAATAGCAATTAAAGATAAGACTGCAATTAATATGGTCCAATTGCACGGAGACGAGACTCCTGAGTTTTGCAGCTTGGTTCCTTTAAAAGTTATAAAGGCAATCAGAGTTAAAGATAATTTGGATGTGGATAAAGTTGCACAATATCCTGTTCAAGCTATCCTCTTTGATACGTATTCTGATGCTGAATACGGGGGAACCGGTAAGAGTTTTAACTGGGAGATATTACAAAATATTTCAAACCTCAGCAATATAATTCTCTCCGGCGGACTTAGTCCTGAAAACGTTGCCCAAGCCATCAGCACTGTTAAACCATATGCTGTTGATGTTAGCAGCGGTGTTGAGGAGTCACCTGGGAAAAAAGATCACATGAAGCTTAAAAAATTTATTGAGGCGGTAAAAAATGGAAACTAAAACAACGCTCCCTGACCAGCTGGGACACTATGGAATATTTGGAGGTAGGTACGTTTCAGAGACCCTTATGCCCGCTATTTTGCAATTGGAAAAGGCATATATGGAAATTAAGGATGACCCCAAATTTAAAGAGGAACTCAACTACTATTTATCAGAATATGTAGGACGTCCTACGCCGCTTTATTTTGCTCAAAGAATGACTGACGAGCTTGGCGGAGCAAAAATATATCTTAAACGCGAGGACCTCGCTCACACCGGGGCACATAAGATTAATAATACTATAGGGCAGGCTCTTGTAGCTTCCCGGATGGGAAAGAAAAAAATAATAGCCGAAACAGGCGCGGGCCAGCATGGAGTTGCGACGGCGACCGTTGCCGCTTTGCTGAACATGGAGTGTGAGATATTTATGGGTCTTGAAGATACCAGACGTCAGGCTATGAATGTTTCTCGTATGAAGCTCCTTGGCGCAAAGGTAAGAGAGGTAACTCAAGGCACGCAGACTCTAAAGGATGCTATGAACGAGGCTATGAGGGATTGGATTACTAATGTTAGAGATACTTTTTATATCATCGGAAGCGTTGCCGGTCCACATCCCTATCCCATGATGGTAAGGGATTTTCAGTCTGTAATCGGCAAAGAAGCAAGGGAACAAATACTGCTAAAAGAAGAGAGACTTCCGGATCTCCTGGTCGCATGCGTGGGAGGCGGCTCAAATGCCATGGGGCTTTTCTATCCGTTCCTGGGAGATGAGAATGTTAAAATGACTGGAGTTGAAGCAGCCGGTGCAGGAATAGATAAAGGCAACCATGCGGCAAGTATTTCTGAAGGAACGGTGGGGGTGTTGCACGGAAGTAAAACCTATCTCCTTCAAGATGAAAACGGTCAGGTTCAAGGGACGCACTCAATAGCGCCCGGTCTTGATTATCCCGGAGTAGGTCCTGAGCATTCTTATCTGAATGATACAGGGCGGGTTTCTTATACTAATGTTACTGACGGGGAGGCTCTAGAGAGTTTTAAGTTTATATCTGAGGTTGAGGGAATAATCCCTGCGCTTGAGTCATCTCACGCCATTGCCTATGCCATGAAGATGGCGCCCGAAATGCCAAAAGACTCAATAATTATTATTTGTCTCTCTGGCAGAGGTGATAAGGATCTCAATGCCGTAGTCGATCTATTAGAAAATGATATTCATCAATAGTTTTTGTTCTCGGATTAGGCTTAATTATTGCCTTACTTTATGGTTCTAGCGAGTCTTGACTTTGTATACGGAAGTGTTAGAGTTTGACCAAAGTGCAGATGCACGGGGTTGGAATTTTTATTAATCTTACATAGCAATACCTATCCGGAATAAGGGCCCACAATGAATAAAATCTACGATTTAATGCACATTAAGATCGGCCTTTTTCACTTTAAATAAATTACAACACAAGAACTCATGAATAGAATAACAAATAAGTTCAATGAACTTAGAGAAAAGGAAAGAATTGCTTTAGTTACCTATATTACTGCGGGTGATCCTTCGCTCGAATCTACAGAAGAGATTGTTCTTAAGCTTGAAGAAAGCGGTGCAGACATTATTGAGCTTGGGATTCCGTTTTCTGACCCTATGGCCGACGGACCTGCTATCCAATTGGCATCAGAAAGGGCTCTGGAGAGCGGCACTACTCTGAGGGGTGTTTTGGACACTATAAGACGTATTCGAGAAGTGTCTCAAGTTCCTATAATACTATTTGGTTATTTCAATCCCTTTTTTCACTATGGACTTAAAGAATTTTCAGAAGATGCAGCCAAGGCTGGCGCAGATGGTGTTCTTGTTGTGGATCTACCTCCGGAAGAGGCTGCCGAATTTAAAGTACACACCGATAAAGCTGGGCTCGATCTAGTTTTCCTTCTAGCACCCACAAGCACAACTGAAAGGGTTGAACTCGTTGCAAGCCATGC
>DAOVUC010000134.1 GCA_030632765.1 Candidatus Dadabacteria bacterium | reverse complement strand
AGAACTAGATCCATATAGTTTTTATTTGTACTTTCTGGGGTTATAGAAGAGTATGGGCATATCTGAGATATGTGGATGGATTAATAGTAAACAAAAACGTGTATACAAGTTAATGAGAGAGCATAACCTTACTGTTAAACCAAACACAAGACTAATAGCAAAGAGGTTATCAGAGAGACCAAAACCCCGAGCTGACAAATCCAATCAGTGGTGGGGATTAGATATGACAAAGGTTATGACTCACAGAGACTGAGTATATATGGAGAAAGACTGTCTATCCGAATTTTGCAAAAATAAAAATTTGTTCTCTGAGGCGTCGCAAGCAATTAATTACCTTAGGATCTTAATAGAGGTCTTTATTATTACAGTGCTTACCTAATCTTTATATAGACTATGCTATGAAAATTCTAATAAATTCAGTTACATATCTTATAGTTGCAGTTAATAGAATTGCTGAAAAAACTAAACTCATTAAAAATATGATTCCGATTTCAAAAACCAAAAGCTCGGCTATTTTAAACCTGCTTGACCCTATCCTATACATGGTCTGAATCTCCCTACTTCTCAGTCGGAGAGACAGCATGACCACGAGTCCAAGGAGTAGTATGGTGGAAATAGCGACAATCGAAAAGACCGAGTCAAGGAGCCCTTTAATCTTGAATATACTCGCGAGAAGGTTTTTTATCGCTTTATCGGGCTTTACTATTTGTGATGTCTCATCCTTCGAAATATACCTCCCCATAAGAAGGGCCTCGTCCTTATCACTGTTGGGGATTACAATTACAGCTGTGATAGGGAAACCCGCTTGCTCGCCGTGAAAGTGGAATTCGTCAACATTTTCTGCTGAGATCGTATTGTATTGAAAAAGTTTAGCGTTCGCTATGTAATTATTCCCGTCCACACCAAGAAGCACACTGTTGTCTTCAGATTTAGCCAGGTTCTCGTGTCCGTGCCCTAGTCCTTCGATTACCCAGGCGGTCTTTATGTCTGTAAATATGGCCCTGTCATCCGGGCTGTGTGACTCCTTAAGCACCCCCACGATATTCATCTTTAGCGGATAAATACCAGCGATATCGAGTATGTTTTCAGGGGAGGATATTATTGTGTCCCCAGGGTTTAAACCCAGCTTTTCCGAAACTTCAGAGCCTATAATACAGTCGCCCAAGACAGCCAGGCTCTCGCCCCTTTCGATCTCAAGACCCCTGAAATAGATGTACTCTATTGAGGTTCCAACGATCGGGAAACTGCGCGCCTTAAATTTTATAAACATCGGGATTGGGACCGCAAATCCGGTCTCGTAAATCTTATCAACAGCAAGCATTGTAAGTTCATCGAAATCCGCAGGTTCGAAATATAGAGTGTTTATTACTAGGTCGAGAGAACTACCCTTTGCTCCTACAATTAACGGAGTCGATGATGCCCTTTCCATCAATTGCTCTTCACTCTCATTTACAAGGATATTAAGCCCTATGGGGAGGTAGATTATTACAGTTACCGATGTCACCATGATGATGGTCTTAATCCTATTGTGAAGGATGTAACGCCATGTGAGGTATAAGCTATGAAGCATTTTTCATTTACCGTATGACTCCAAATCTATAACGCTGTCGAACCCGCCTAGCAGGCTATGGTCGTGCGTGACCGTAACCAGAGTACTTTCATTTTGCTCTGCGTAATCGAAAAGCGTCTTAATCGTGAGCTCCTTATTTTTTGGGTCGAGGTTTCCTGTCGGCTCATCGGCGAGCAGAAGTCTTGGCCCAGTCACAAGCGCTCTGCATATGGCGACCCTCTGCATCTCCCCCTGCGAGAGTTTTGTTACATTTCGTTTAAGCTTATCGCTCAGCCCCATTTTTTCGGCCAGCTCCCGTGCGCGTGACCTTACCTCACCTGTCAACTTGAGAGAGGGGTTTATGCGGTAGGGAAGGAGGATATTATCAAGTATCGTCAGGTACTCGACCAGCTCAAAGTTCTGAAACACGAATCCGATCTTGGAGATACGGAAGCTCCTGCGCTCGGAGTCGCCAAGCGATCCTATATTTCGGCTATCAATCTCAATTTCACCCTTTTGAGGAGTGTTTATACCGGAAAGAAGGTTAAGAAACGTTGTTTTCCCGTAGCCGCTCGGCCCTATTACAGCGGCTTTTGAGCCGCCTTTTATATCGAGCTCAGGTATGCTTAACTTAAAGTCGTTCCTTGAATACTCAAAGTAAAGCTCTCTTATCTTTATCATATCGGCTGAACACGCTTCTCTTCAATTAGGTCTATATTCGTGATTTTCCATGAGCCGTCAACAGGCTTTACAGTGATTTTCGCCTCGTACTGGTTTACACGGTCATGCTTGTGCCCCCAGTGCTCAACAGTGCCTGAAACGTTCCATACACTATGAAATTTCAACCCCAGCTCATCAGGCAAAGACTCGCTCGTAGCTTCGATAATTTTCACATCCTTAACTCTCGCGCGTGCACCGCCCTGATTCTCAATTTCCATCCCCTTTCTGGTCTGCAGATATACGTCGCTCAGCAGATCACTGTCCAAGCTGAGGGCAAGCTTGTCGTAAACATCTCCTTCATCCTTAAAATCAAAAGAACGGTACACGTTCTTCAGCAGATTCTGGAGAATAAACGTCGATTGCTCTTTATTTAGTACCATCGTGGTCGGCAGATGTTCGGTCACGGAAATTCTAAAGAACGGATAAAGCGCGATACCAGCGACCAGTGTAATAACCAATAGAATGTAAGGTAGCTTGGATTTTTCACCTTTATTATTTCTGACCCTTATCTGCCAGGCGATTGCGATGAAAAAGATAAGAGAAGCCGCGGTTCCAACAGGTATGTTTATGTTTCTCATCGAGTCCTGAACATTTAATTCGAAAATCTCAGGCATGCTGAAATTCTTAAGATAGTTGTTCCATGTAAGAACATTGTCGTCAGGGGACAGGTAGTACGGGAAAGGTCCTGCAGGGTCTATCATGTTAGCCGGGATTCTTTGAATCTTATCGCTGAACATATCCCAATCCACCGTTACCTGCTGAGGCATGCCGGCCACCGGGTATGCAAGGATGATTCCGACAATAGCGGAAAGATACTCGACTTCTTCAGACTCCTCTAGAACCTGTATTCCGGTAAGATTAGGTTTTACGAATTGGACTCTGTCGATGATAGGTTTAACTATTTTTCCATCAATATCTACAATGTTGTGACCTAGGAAAAATTCAGTCAGTTCGGTCTCTATAATCTTCTTTTGATCAGGGCCGAGCATATCATCGTCCTTAAATCCCAGATCCAGCCAATTTTCCATATCTTTAAGCCTAACCAGTATTTCGTGTCTGACCTCAAATGGCTCTATATAAAGGAACGACATCAATGACGAGCTGTGATGCCTCTTTAGATTCGGATTATCGAATTTTGAGTACCAGGGGTCTTTCCAGTTTAGTTTTAATTCAGCGCCGGGGGCCAAAAAACGGAAGTCAATTACCGGGATAGATTTATGATAAACAACGAATCCGATGCTAGCATTAGTATATCCTTTTTCGTCTAAAGGAGGGTTGATTACCAAGGTCTCGGGTTTGTTAGTAAGCGGATATTCAATCTCGACGTAGGTTACATACTTACTCGGCTTTTGCCCACCGGGCGGTTTATTGTACCTAGAGGGTCTTTGAACCCTTTCCCTCACTTCTACCAACTTAGCATCTCCATTTAGAGGCTTTCCGTCAGCTAAAATAACAAACCCCTCTTTAAAGAAACGTTTTCTACGCTCCAGTGCATCTTTATCTGCGCTTTCACCCGGATCTGATATCAGATCCGCAAACGCCTCCTTATCCCTATCTCCTATCTCGAGAACGACTATGATCTTATCTTCTTCAACATAGACTTCAGCTATTGTAGAGCTAAGCTCCGCACCCGTGAAATTGATCCAGTCCGCTTCGGAATTTCGGGGCATTGATATGAAAACAACTACAACTGTTAATAGTATTAGTCGATCAATTCTCATTAGCACATTTAATTTTAAATTGTATAGAATAATTCTTAGCCGCCTAAGAGTAGAATTATATATACAAAGCAAATCAGTATAGTGAGTGCTTGTATGTATATACTATTAATAGTATAAACTATCCCAGATTAATCCGTCTCACATATTTTTCTGTTCTAAGTGCTAAATTTTCAATCCCTTAAGTAGAGAGGAATTATTATAACAAACTTAATAATTGCCGTTTTTTGATGTAGTCATAGCTTAATTAAGTTATAGTATTATCACTTAGTCGAAATTAAAAACAAACACATTGGAGGAATCAAATGAGATTATATATTTTATTTGTTTTTGCTGCGGTTGCTTTAACTGTGTTAGGTTTTGTTATTGGTAAGGGCAATGTTAATGTTGCTGAGGTTACCAAAAGTACTTTATCAGCATTAGATAACCAAGAGGCTCTTGCCGCGCAGGACGGCCCTAAGAAGTGGTCTTCTACAAAACCTTACCCACAACATGAAGTATATTATCCCGGTACGGAAACGCTCGGACCGGATGAGATGCGCGTAATAGCGTGTGGTACCGGAATGCCTCAACCGCGTCTCAAGCAGGCGGCAGCGTGTTATGTGGTGGAGCTTGGTAACGGTGATAAATTCATATTCGATATGGGTGAGGGTTCTTTTGAAAGGATTATGGCCCTTGGCATTCCGCTTGACCAGTTGAACAAAGTATTTCTAGGTCATCTGCATTTGGATCACGCCGGGGATTTCCCCGCATTTTATTTCTTAGGACCTGTTAATAACCGCCTTACGCCTGTTCGCGTATGGGGACCTAGTGGAATAAAGCCCGGTTGGGGAACAAAATCATGGGCTGATCATATGCAGAAAATGTGGGCATGGGAAGCAGCTACCAGAGGAGCCGCAGTTGATCCTAGAGGACTTAAGCTCGAGGTTAATGAATTTGATTGGACTGCACCTAATAATGTTATATACGATGAAAACGGTGTTCAGATTAGAACTATGCCGGCTATTCATGGCGAGCAGGCAGTTAGCTTCATTTTAGAATGGAATGGGATGATGTTCGCGTTTTCAAGCGACTCCCTGCCTACAAAATGGTGGAGCAAGTATGCTAAAGGTGCTAATCTAGCCATACATGAATGTTTCATTCCGCCGGAAATGATGATGTCTCGCTATGGTTTTTCACCTCAGGAAGCGGTGTTTGTAGGAACTCAGGGGCATACAGCGGCTCAGGCTTTCGGAAAATTGATGGAAATGACAAAGCCTGTAAAAGCGGTTTGTTATCACTTCCAAAATGATTTCGATACATCTCTAGCTGTCCACTCGGCTATTCGGGAAACATACTCGGGTCCGTTAGACCTAGCCACTGATTTCATGACATGGAATGTAACCAAAGACGGT
>DAOVUC010000181.1 GCA_030632765.1 Candidatus Dadabacteria bacterium | reverse complement strand
TGTTGAGGAGTAAAGTAAGAGACCAGTTTTTCTTTGTACTTAGGTCTGCAGTTTTGGTCCCCGATTGAGCTTATCTCAAGTGTTAAAAACTGGGTTAGCTTAATTTCTTCAAAAAATCGCCAGAGCATTGTAGTAAGCTCTGCATCAGCAGACGGTTCTTCAGGACCTATAAGCTCAGCTCCAATTTGATAGAATCCCCTAAAGCGGCCTTTTTGTGGTCGTTCGTGTCTGAACATCATCCCGGTGTAGTAGAGTTTGGAAATTGCGGACTTGGCGTACATTGAATTCTCAATATATGCCCTTACAACTCCAGCTGTACCCTCTGGGCGTAGTGTTAGAGATGAGCCGTCTCTGTCCGTGAACGTATACATCTCTTTCTCAACTATGTCTGTTGTTGTACCGAGTGACCTTGCGAAGACATCTGTGAATTCAAGTACCGGAGTCCTGATTTCTGAAAAGCGGTAAAGCTCAAAAATGTGTTTTGCCGCATTTTCTACAAAATGCCACCTTTTGATACTTTCGGGCAGGATGTCATGAAATCCTCTAATTGATTTTATTTTCATAAACAAAACCTAAATTGAAATCTATCGTGATTGATTGTGAATGGTAAAATTATTCAAGCTCCTGGAAATAATGGCTTATTATATCTTAGACTGATAGGTATTTCTAATCTCACCGTGAAATTAATATAGTGTTTACTGTTTTGAGATTGCCTAAAATCATATAGACTGCCTTAATGCTCGGCCTTGAATCAAATTAATTTGCAATTGGTCAAATAGTGAATAGAGATAAAAAATTAAGAGTTCTATATATCGGGAGCCCAGAGCTTTTTTCAAAGGGAGCAAGCGCTATACATATAATGAAAATGTGCCAAGCCATGGGAAAACTTGGTATAGATACCGAACTTATCATCCCGTCTAATAGAAACCGGGCCGAATTGCTTGAATATTATGGTGTAGAGTCTAATTTTAGATTGACTCTTTTCCCTTATTTTAGTAATAGCTCTGTGAGAAATATTGCTCACGGCGTCCTTGGTTCTTTATACACTAAGTTATTTAGGAGAAATAAGTATGATCTGGTTATAACAAGAAATATTATATACGCATACTTATCAACGACATTATTTAAGATTCCGACTGTGTACGACGCTCATCATCCCCTGGTTAAGGGCGGAGCTTCACTCTTCAACTCTTTTAAGGATTCTAAATATCTGATTAGATTCTCCACAAATTCCAAAGGATTGGCGGATATTTATTTAAATAAGGGATTACCTAAAGAGAAACTGGTTGTTGCGCATAATGGAGTTGAGCTTGAGAAGTTCCAAGATACCTCGACCATGAAGGAATATAGAGAAGAACTTGGTCTTCCGGTTGATAAGAAAATTATTTGCTATGCGGGGAACATATATGAGGGCAGGGGGGTTGAAAAACTGATAGATGTTTCTCTTAGATTAAAAAATGTGCTATTTTTAATCGTTGGCGGGCTAGAGGAAGATGTAAATAGGTACAAAAGAATAGTGCAAGAGAAGGGGGCGCATAACTTTGAACTGGCGGGTTTCGTTCCCCATAAGATGGTTCCCCCCTACCTTTTGGCTTCAGATATTTTAGTAATGCCTTATACTACCAAAATGACTATTAAGGGAGGGACAAAGGCGCAAGAATTTACCTCCCCTATAAAATTGTTTGAATATATGGCGGCTGTGCGCCCAATTGTAGCAACTTCTATTTCATCTGTGAAAGAAATCTTGGAAGATGGCGTTAATGCTGTACTTGTTGAGCCCGACAGTGCTGATTCGCTTTTCGAGGGGTTATTAAAAGTTATTGAGGATCATGACCTGGCGGACAGAATCGCTCTAAATGCAGGGGCTGATATTAAGAACTATACTTGGGAGGAAAGAGTAAAAAAATTGCTTGGTTTAGAGTAATTGCTTTAAATTTTCAAGTCTTACATGTATCTTATCTCCCCAAACTTTATTTGCATCAATAAAAAAGTTCTATGATCAAAACAAGAATGATAAAAGTACTTAGTGCCTTATTAATTATTGCCACATTTTCAGTACTGCCCGGTTCTTCGCAGGCGGAAGACGGTATGGAAATTCGCGACCTATATTATAATGAATATAGGGAACATCTTCTTGCTGATGATAAAGGGCCAGATAACCTTTCCGGTCCCATATCAAGAAAATACAACTTAGGAACACAAGAATTTCTTCGTGATACTGCCATAGCCTATAGCTTCCAATGGGCCGCGCGGTTTTTTTATGTTAGAAACAAAAATAGCCGAATATTCGACACTTCATTATCTAAATGGTGGGATAATATTAGCCAGTGGCCTGAATGGGATGATGGAGATGCTTTTTTTACCAACCTTGTAACTCATCCGATAATTGGTTCACTCGATTACCTCTTCTATAGACAAATGGGCCACAGCTTCTGGGTGTCAGCTTTAGGTACAGTTGTTCAAAGCACACTGTTTGAATACACGATAGAAGGACTTGTTGAAACTCCCTCAGGCTCAGACCTTATATTTACTCCGCTTCTCGGTGTTCCATTAGGGTATGGGATGGAGAAAACATCAGACTGGCTAGTGGACACAGGTTTTGTTCCTGCAAAGATACTGGGATATATAGTAAACCCATTGAAAAACTTTATTCACGACAGGCAGGTCGGTGTTTACAATCCGTTTTCAAAACAATTTATGTCAATAAGCGGACCGATTACATTTAGATCGAATAAAAATGAAGCTATTGATCTGTCATATTCATTTTTTCTTGAGTCACCGATTCCTACAGGAAGATTTGTCGCTGATATAGAAATAGTTAATGTTAAAAAAGATTTAGGCGGAGAGTTTATTTTTTATTCTGCAAGGATTGACGTGCCTTCTTCAAATGGGCTTTGGGGTGTATATGTTAAAATTGCCCAGTCGGGAGTGAATGAAATATCGGTAAATGGGGATAGTGTTAGTGACGGATTTGAGTTTGCAAATCTTGTGGTTGGGGGAAAGCATATTCTTTTTCAAGGACAAAACGCAGTTCTTTCCGGGGGTTTGGGCTTGGTACTGCCTACAGCATATAAAGATAATATAGATCGATTACAAACTGTTTTGCTATATAGAAGGAATTTCCCTGTAAACCTTCAATCTGCATGGACTGTAACTCCATATCTCGCCGGCGCAGCGTGGAAGAACATATTTAACTTAGTAGGAAATGTATCAACTGACTGGGTGTTTAATGCGAGCAAACTTGAAGGTAACGACTTTGAGTTTAGGGTAAATTACGGCGCGTCAATTGGAGCGAACATCCCTGTCGTGGCATCCCCGGTATTGTATGCCGAATTTGACGGCTATTCACTTTTAACGGCTGATACGGGTGATAAAACGAGCTTATTTATTTCATCCGGAGTACGTCTGGGAAGGAAATTCAGCCCCGGTTTTGGAATACAAGTACCTGTTTCTGGCCCAGACAGTGATGTGGCAAAACTTAGCTTCCTGGCAGATTTTCAAGTTCGGTTCTAGTTGTTTATATTCCCTACTATTTCTTCAAATCTTCAGAGATCTTCATGATTTTATCTTAAATCCCCTTTTAATTTTGGTTAAATGTTGTTAGAATTTGAAAAATGCGTGCAGGGCGTTTTTTATGTTAGGGAGGACAGGAGAAGATGGGGGTAAGAGTAACTACAGTTTGTTTAATTATATTTCTTATCTTTAATTTGGTTCCTATTAATCAGATATTAGCTAATGAGGAACCAATTAACCTATTCGCAGTTGACGATCCTAAAGAGCCATTTCGAGATGGTGAGGTAGTAATACAGCCTGGAGCTAAAACCTCTGCCCCGGACGTAGACTTGAGGCCGGCAGGCTTAAAAGAATATATGTACGATACGGGAATTTGGTACGGGGTGCAGTGGGGAGCCAGGCTTTATTGGGTTAGAGACAAGAGCCTTAAGATATTCAACACCTCCTTCTCAAAATGGTGGGATAACATTACCACTAAACCTGTATGGGATGACGGGGATACATTTGTTGTTAATTGGGTTGCGCACCCGTTTTTCGGTATGTTGTCGTACCAGTTTTACAGGGAACGCGGGCATAGCAGATGGTCATCTGCTCTTGGATCTGTTATTCAGAGCACGCTTTTTGAGTATGCGATTGAAGGTCTTGCTGTACAGCCTTCTCTTCATGATTTAATTGTTAATCCTGGTGTCGGGATTCCGGTTGGAATGGCAATGGAAGAGTTGTCAAAATGGCTTATAGAGCAGGATAATTCAGCTGCCAGGGTCGGAGCATATATAACCAACCCGATGAGACTTTTTGTCAAAGATAGGAAAATAGGGATTATTAACCCCGTGGCTGGGACATTTGAGTTTAGCGGACCGTTTACTATAGGTAATACAAAGGAGAAGGCTTTAGAGCTCGCATACCCCTTGTTTCTCGAATCACCACTTCCGTTGGGAAGAGTAATGGCCGATCTTGAAGTGGTAGCTTTAGATAAAGATTTTGGGGATCAGCTGTTTTTCTATTCGATAAGACTGGATCTCCCTTCTGAAAGCGGTTTCTTCGGCCTCTATATAGATGCTCCTTACGGTGGAGTAAATAATGTTGAGGGGGCAAGGAAC
>DAOVUC010000059.1 GCA_030632765.1 Candidatus Dadabacteria bacterium | reverse complement strand
CCCCGTCCCCCACCGAGATATAGAGGAACCATTCGTTAGGCCCAAACACAAGCTGGCCGCCATTATGAAAGGGGTGAGGCTGTTCAAATTCGAGCAAAATTACCTCACTGTCGGCATCCGCTTCGGTAGGGTCTTCACTGCTCACGGAGAACTGTGAAATTACGTTTCTAAGGGGGTTGTCCGCAATGTAATTAACATAAAAGAGACCGTTGACTTCATAATCGGGATGGAATGCGAGCCCAAGCATTCCCAATTCACCTCCATCGGCGGATACCCGGTTCTCTATATCCAGAAATACGTTTGACGCGGCGTCTACGCCGTTTAGCTGAGCTTCGCTCTGATTAGTCAGGGGAATATCGTCAACGACGTGTATTACGCCTCTTTGTTCGACGACAAACAGCCGGTTCGTGCCGTCGCCGGCGTTTTGAATATCAAGGGGTCTGTCAAAAGTAAGATCATTAAAAGCGTTTACCAGGCTAAATTGGTTTCTATGCCGGGGTCCGGAGGTGCCGGAGGAATTGTGGAACTGTCTCCGCTTGAATCACAAGATACCAAGTAAAAAATTGCTAAAATACTAAATAGAACAAAATATCTACTTCTACGCATGTTATTCCTCTCTTTAAGACAGCAATTCGCTATATTGTAATACTATACATAATAAAAGTACGGCTATGTTAAAGTCTCTCCTGGTTTTAACTCTATAATTGCAATATCTTCCATATCCTGAGTTAGAATCCTCAACTCTGAAGGGGTTCCCGTCAACACGGGGAAAGTTCCATAGTGCATAGGGATTACATATTTGGGAGATAAGAACCTGCACGCATGGGCCGCTTCAACAGGTGACATCGTAAACAAATCACCGATCGGTATCATAACGAGCTCCGGCTTGTAAATTTCAGCAATCAACTTCATATCGCTAAAAACAGCCGTGTCCCCGGCATGATATATCTTAAATCCGTTCTCAAACTCTATCACATAACCAACCGGCTCGCCGCCGTATGTTATGCTTCCGTCCTCCTCCTGAATACCGCAGCTATGATCCGCATGTACCATCGTAAATTTTATTCCGTCCACTTCCTGAGTCCCGCCTTTGTTCATGGGTAAAATGTTCTCGACCCCTTTGGCGTTAAGCCATACGCATGTTTCATAAATTCCTACCACCTTGGGTTGAAACTCCTTTCCAATACGGACGCTGTCTCCGATATGATCAAAGTGAGCATGGGTTATCGCAAGAATATCAAGACTGTCTATCTTTTTTAAATTGTCGGGGCACATGGGATTACCCTCAACCCAGGGATCTAATATGAGTATTTTTCCTTCGGGGGATTTTATCTTAAAGGTGGAATGTCCCATGTAAGTAAGTTCAATGCCTTTTCCGAGATTCGTCATTTTTCCCTCCCATTAATATTTTACAGTAAAAAAGTTAATATTAACCAAAATCGATTATTTATTATAAGAAACTTCCGAGTTCTTGCAATAGCTCATGTTAAAATATCACACTTTGGTTTATTAGGTCCCCTACGCAGAGAGGATATAAAATTTTAGATTGATATGTGTAAATACTTATGACAATTTGAAAAGAGAAATGTGGATGATAGATTAAAGGCCATAGATTAAGGGCCATAGATTAAGGACCGTTGTATCTTGTTGATATAAACCAATTTCACTGAGATTGATAAAAGGATAAAGATAATGCTTGATTCAAAACATATGGAAGAGAACATGCTCGAGGTAAAAAAAAGATTGGAGTCGCGGGGAGCTGAAATAGATTTTGATGAATTCAGGGCTCTAGATCTGGGAAGAAAAGAGATAATTAAGAAGGTTGAAGAGTTAGAGCGTGAACGGAATTTAGGTTCTAAAAAAATGGGCGAGTTAATGAGGGGAGGCAAAAAAGACGAAGCGGCAGACCTTCAGGAACAGATGAGGCTGATATCGGAACAAATTAGAGATCTAGGCGAGCTTAGAGCCAGAGCCGAAGAAGAGTTCCGGAATTTTATGCTTACAATCCCAAATATTCCGCATGATTCCGTTCCCATTGGACGCAGCGATACGGATAACCTTGAAATAAGGAAGTGGGGCGAGCCCAAGGATTTTGATTTCGAGCCTAAGGATCATGTCGAAATTGGGAAAGATCTGGACATTCTTGATCTTGATAGAGCGGCAAAAATTACAGGGGCCCGCTTTGCTCTATACAAAGGACTTGGGGCAAGGCTTGAGAGGGCGCTTGTCAACTTTATGCTCGATCTTCATACAAACGAGCACGGCTACACGGAGGTTCTTCCCCCGTTTATGGCTAATACGGAAAGTTTTATCGGCACTGGCAACCTCCCTAAATTTGAGGAGGATCTCTTTAAAATCGAAGGGACTAATTTCTACTTGATCCCTACCGCGGAGGTTCCTGTTACAAATATTCACAGAGATGAAATATTAAAAGAGGACGAGCTTCCCATAAAATACGTCGCCTATACACCGTGCTTTAGAAGTGAAGCGGGTTCATACGGTAAGGACGTGAAAGGGATTATTAGACAGCACCAGTTTAATAAAGTTGAACTTGTAAAATTTTCCAATCCAAATAGTTCATACGAAGAGCATGAATCGCTTACATCTGATGCCGCTCGCGTACTAGAGCTTTTAGGGCTGCCGTATAGAGTTGTGGCTTTGTGTACAGGAGATATGGGATTTTCCTCAGCCAAGACTTATGATCTTGAAGTCTGGGTGCCGAGTGAAAAAACCTACAGAGAAATTTCCTCCTGCAGCAATTTTGAAGATTTTCAGGCAAGAAGAGCATCAATAAGATATCGCCCAAAAGACGGAGGCAAGGTTAAACTTGTGCATACCCTAAACGGATCAGGACTTGCCGTGGGCAGGACCGTGATAGGAATCTTAGAGAATTATCAGGAGGCAGACGGCAGTGTTACAATTCCAGAGGTCTTGGTTCCCTACATGGGAGGAGCTACGAGTATTACCCGTTAACTAGAGCTATCAATTTTCTCTAGCTTGTATGAAATGTAGAGAAAGGTTGGAGCCAAAATCAAACTTATTATAAAAATATATAGAAAGATAAAGCCGGTTTGCTGCTCCAGATTGTTGATAGATATTACGTAAGACCTTAAAAATATTATAATCATTCCAAAAGCAGAAAATAGAGCTATAAGAGCAGCCGTCATAAAAAGGTATGAAAAGAAATTTGGTAATGAGTTTCTCATCGGGAATTTCTCACCTCTATATCAGATAAGGTTACTATAATACACTATCACTGTTGCACTTAATAAAGAGAGTAGAATTGACTGAGAAATTGAAATTAAATTTTGGTTGGAAGTAGTTATGAATTTGTTGGGGCTAGACTTCGAGAATCTCTTTTTCTTTCTTTTCTAACAACGCGTTAATGTTTTTAATAAATTTGTCAGTAATCTTCTGAATATTATCAAGATTCTTTTTAATACGATCTTCCGGAATCCCTTCTTCTTTTTCCAAAGCTTTAACAAAATGATTGACGTCGTGCCTGATTTGCCTGATTGAAACCCTGAATTCTTCAGCAACCTTGGTTACGTATTTTACTAATTCTTTTCTCCTATCCTCAGTAAGAGTCGGGATGCCAAGTCTGATTACTTTACCGTCGTTTGAAGGATTTATGCCAAGCTCTGATTTCATAATGGCTTTTTCAACTTCAGGAATCGCACTCATATCCCAAGGTTGAATTAAGATAGTCCTTGGTTCCGGTATAGAAACAGAGGCCAGCTGATTAATGGGGGTTTCCACTCCATAATAATCCACAATGATATGATCTACTAAGGCAGACGTCGCTCTTCCGGTTCTTATTTTAGTAAGTTCGGTGTTAAATGCGCTTAAAGTCTTATTCATCCTGCCTTCAGTATCTTGCAGTATGTCTTCGAGCATATTGTCACACATCTGTATCGCTCCTTACTATAGTCCCTATCTCGCTTCCCATTATAACATTCTTAATGTTACCACTTTCAAATAAATTAAACACTATTATAGGGATATTCCCTTGCATAGATAAGGAGATTGCGGTTGCGTCCATGATCTTTAATTCTTTTTTTAATACTTCCATATAGGTTAATTTCTTGAATTTAACTGCGTCTTTATATTCTAAAGGGTCTTTGTCGTATACACCGTCAACCTTAGTTGCTTTAAGTATTAAGTCCGCTCCTATCTCTAAAGCTCTCAGAGTAGCCGCGGTATCTGTTGTAAAAAATGGGTTTCCTGTACCGGCTGCAAATATTACGACCCTTCCTTTTTCAAGGTGTCTTACCGCACGCCTTCTTATATAAGGCTCAGCAACCTGCTCTATGTTGAGAGCTGTTTGTACTCTAGTGTGGATGCCCTTCTTCTCTAGTGAGTCCTGAAGAGCTAGCGCATTCATTACAGTCGCCAGCATACCCATATAGTCTCCGGTGGATCTATCAATCCCCTTTGACGCAGCGGCCACACCTCTGAATATGTTTCCGCCGCCAATAACAATTGCTAATTCAATGTCGAGTTTGTTGACCTCGCCTATTTCTTCGGAAATGGTGTCAAGAACCTCAGCGCAGATCCCGTACCCTTGTTGACCTTGCAACGCTTCTCCGCTTAACTTTAGAAGGACTTTCCGATATTTTGGCTCAGCTGGAGTTTCTGGAGAAGTCATAGTTTTCTTTGTTTAAGGTTATCTTTGTTAATCAAGAGGCTCTCCTAATTGAAACCTTGTGAACCTTCTGACTTTGATGTTCTCCCCAATTTTTGCAATTAATGCCTGCAAGAGGTCATCAATTTTTACTTTGGAATCTCTGATATGGGTTTGATTTAGTAGGCATACCTCTTCGAAGAATTTTTCTAACTTTCCTTCGACGATTTTCTCAGCAATGTTTGCAGGTTTGCCAGATTCTATAACCTGAGCTTTCATTACTTCTTTCTCTCTCTCAAGTTCTGATTCAGGTATTTCTTCTTTGCTTATGTATTTAGGGTTTGCGGCAGCAATCTGCATCGCAACTTCCCTTGCGAATGTCTGAAACTCTTCATTTTTGGCTACAAAATCGGTCTCACAGTTAATTTCAACCATGACGCCAATTCTGCCTCCCGCATGAATATAGGAAGTTACTGTTCCCTCGGGAGTATCTCTCCCCACTTTTTTAGATGCTTTTGCTACACCTTTAATTTTAAGTATATCAAGAGCTTTATCTAGGTCTCCGGAAACTTCTTCTAAAGCTCTTTTGCAGTCTATGAAAGGAGCCCCTGTCGTGTCTCTAAGCTCTTTGACCATCTGTGCTGTAATCTCGGACATTTAAATCTAATCCTCCTTCTTAATTTCTACTTCAGGTTCTGTTGCAGGACTTTCTGTTGCTACATTAGCATCTTCCGTTGCTTCTGCTGATACAGCGGGTTGTGGAGGAGTACCGGAAATCGCTGCCGGCTGACTTTCTGTTTTTACCTCAACTGGCTGTTCTTCTGGTTTTGCTCCTGTTTCACCAGGAGTGGCCTCAGATACCGCTACAGAGGTTGAACCTTCCTTCTCTCCCTGCTCTCCGTATTCCTTGAATACAAAAACTTTTCTTTCTACTACTATCTTTGATTCCTGCTCTTTTTTGACAACTTCCCCAGCCTGTAGTTTTTGCTCGTATATGTGCTTTCCTTCGATGCACGCATCCGATATTCTCGATGTGAATAACTTAATAGCTCTAATTGCATCGTCGTTACTCGGGATTATAACATCCGCATCAGCGGGATTAGAGTTAGTGTCTACGACCGCCACAATTGGGATTCCCAATTTTCTGGCTTCCTTTACGGCGATGTGTTCTTTTCTAGTATCAACAATATATAGAGCCTGAGGAATGCTTTTCATATTTACAATTCCGCCTAACAAATGCTCTAATTTTTGCATCTCTCTTTTTAGGTTTTTTACCTCTTTCTTAGGAAGATGATCCATATGCCCTTCCTCTTCGAGCTTCTTTAGTTCAAGTAGATAATCCACCCTAGCACGGATCGTAGGAAAGTTTGTGAGTGTGCCGCCCAACCAGCGAGAATTTATATACGGCATACCGGATTTCACTGTCTCTTCCGAAATAATACCTTGAGCTTGTTTTTTTGTTCCTACGAACAATACTTCTCCACCTTCTGCCGTCACATCTCTAACAAAGTTGTAGGCCCTTTTAAATAAACCTACGGTTTGTTGAAGGTCTATTATGTGAATTCCATTTCTGTTGCCGAATATATAATCCTTCATTTTAGGGTTCCAGTGACTTATCTGGTGCCCAAAATGAACCCCTGCCTCAAGAAGCTGTTTCATACTAATTGCTTCATTGGCCTGTTGTACGGACGGTTGTGTTTCTTCTGCCATTAAAAATGCCTCCTGTTTTTTTGCAAACCACCAATCCAGATAAACGAACTTATTTAACATAAAATATGGTGTTTATCAAGTTTTGAGTTTTATAAACCGGTCGAAAATAAAAAATAATACTGTGGTAAACTGTAGGGAATTCTACAGCAAAGAGGGAATATTGAAAGAGCTAAATTATATATTCATTGTTAACCCTACCGCGGGGCATGGAAGAAGTAATAATGCATCTCGCCTGATTGAAGAGATGATTGAGAATAAAAATGTTCATTGTGAATTTAAATTTACCTCAGAAGCAGGACAGGCTGCCGAATTTGCAAAAGATGCTGTGAGGGAGGGCTTCACTCATATTATTTCGGTGGGAGGGGATGGAACCTCCCATGAAATTGTCAACGGACTTATAGGATCATCGGCAGTTTTTGGTGTTGTCCCGTCCGGAAGCGGAAATGATTTTCCAAAAGCCGCCTCTATCCCTCTTGATACAAAGCTTGCTATTGAGACTGTATTCTCGGGGAAGGAAAGAGCGGTCGATATAGGAAAACTTGGAGATAAGTATTTTATAAACGGTCTTGGAATTGGTCTTGATGGCGCTGTATCACATAGGTTTAAAAAATTAAAACTATTAAGAGGGCCGCTCGGATATCTTCTCGTATCTATTCAAGAGGCATTAACTTTTAAAGGGTTTACAGGTCGCGTGAAAATTGATGATTGGAATTATAAAGGGACACTTTTACTCACAGGCGCGTCCAACGGTCTCTATCAAGGGGGGAAGTTTAAACTAGCTCCCGAGGCTAAAATTGACGACGGGTTGCTCGATTTTCATATAATTAAGGATATGTCCATAATTAACAGGCTAATTAAAATACCCAAGGTACTGGAAGGATCTCATTCCGATTTGAATGAAGTTGAGATTATAAGAGCTGCAAATATGGAAATTTCTCTACAAACGAGAATGCCGGCCCATATGGATGGTGAGCCTTTTTATCTCGAAGAAGGGACTCATAGAATTGAGATAGTACCGTCGGGGCTAAGGATATTATCTGCTTGACAAATATTCCATTACGGATAAATCTAGTTATCAATAAGAACAATATAAGGATTCGTTTATTTAACCCATTATGATTAGAACAATATTCTGCTGGATTGCCTTTATAGTCTATACAATCTTTTTTGGAATTATCGGTCTGTTTCTGTCTGTGACTTCTAAAAATCTTGTGGTCCCCTATGCCGTAAGGCCATGGGCCCGAATAAATTTAAAGACTGGCGGTATAGGTCTTGAAGTCGAAGGGGTTGAGAACCTACCCGACGAGCCATGTATTATTATGTTCAATCACCAAAGCGCTCTTGATATTCTCGCGTATATGGCCGCTCTTCCTATCGACTGGAGAGCTATAATGAAAAAGGAAGTGGGGCAAATTCCTTTTATCGGCTGGGTAGCTAGACTTTCCGGGCACTATCAGGTGGCAAGGGACGGCTCAAGATCAGATACAAAGGAAGTTAAAAAGATAGTTGGCAAAATTCGCTCAGGACCTACTGTTGTTATAGCGCCTGAGGGAACAAGAAGTATGGATGGAAAGCTCCTGCCCTTTCAAAAAGGGGGATTTTTAATTGCAGTTTTAGCAAAGGTGCCTGTAGTGCCCATGATTATTACCGGTGGGCTTGAAATACTGTCCAAGGGATCTGCTTGGATTAATACAGGGACCATGAAAGTTAAGATATTGCCAGCAATTTATGTAGATAATTTGCCCAAGGGTAGGGAAGGCAGAGAGAAGCTAATGCAGATGGTAAGGGAGCAAATGGAGGAAGTATTAAACGAAGAGGGATATGGGAGCGATTAAAAGCGGCAGAAAAATATCTGTTCTATCTTGATTTTTGCACCTGTTGATTAATAATTAGTAGCCCGCATTTATTGAGTAACCTCTTTCAATAGTCTATAATTGAT
>DAOVUC010000290.1 GCA_030632765.1 Candidatus Dadabacteria bacterium | reverse complement strand
TTTAATTTGACCTGACATATTTTCTTTAGAATTCGGATATTGGTTCACACCTAAGAATGTGTCTTTCGTGATTGCTATATTCATATCTCTTGTTTTTCTTGTGTTGTTTATTTCATCTTGAATATCGCCGGACTTTAGGGACTCTACAAGTCCCCCTTCTGACTCTATTTTTTGGAAGAGCTTCCAGGACTGCTGAGCTATTGAGTTTGTTAAATTCTCAATATAATAGGATCCCGCACAAGGATCTATAACCCGGTCCAAATACGATTCCCTCTTTAATACAAGCTGCGTGTTTCTTGCCATCCGAAGAGAGAATTCATTGGGAGTTTTATATTCAGAATCAAACGGCCTAACTGTTATCGAGCTTGCCCCTCCTAATACTCCCGCCATAGTTTCCAATGTCCCTCTAAGCAAATTCACATATGGATCATAAAGTGTTTTATTCCAGGTAGAATTTCTGACCTCTATAGCCATAAGTTTGGAAGACGCGTCTTTGGGAGCATATTGCTCCATGATTTGCGCCCAAAGTAATCTGGCTGCCCTTAGTTTGGCAATTTCCATGAAATAATTTGAGCCTATAGAGAAGGAAAATGACATTTGCCTTGAAATTTGATCAGGAGTGAGGCTCATTTCCGTAAGCCGGTCTAGATATTCCACTCCTGAGGCCAATGTATATGCAAGCTCCTGAGTAATTGAGGCACCTGAGTTGTGGAACTGCGAGCTATGTACTTTGA
Source organism: Candidatus Dadabacteria bacterium (assembly GCA_030632765.1). Classification (GTDB taxonomy): domain Bacteria; phylum Desulfobacterota_D; class UBA1144; order Nemesobacterales; family UBA2774; genus CR02bin9. Next base: position 1,778 of record DAOVUC010000290.1, on the reverse strand, counting down.
GGACTTTATAAGAAGGCATATAATCATTCAAATACGATGATATTGTCCTTAATTCATTAAAGGAGCTCTCCTCACCTTTTGAGAATGATCCGTCCAAGATTAAATCTTTTAACGGGTCTGTATCAAGGGAGCCTGATATGTTTTTTAGAGATACTCCCCTTTTCTTGGCTTCGTTTATAAAGAGAGACAAAATTCCAATGCTGCCACTTCCGCATTTGAAATGGATTGGGACTTTTTCTATTTTGATCCCGTTTAGAAGAAGAGCCATATCTTCTTTGTTTTGAATTGGAATATCCAAATATTCTTCATTCTGAATTTCACAATTAAAGGTGAGAGAATCCGCGCCGCCATTTAGGCTGTTTAGCGCAAGTGTGTTTGCAAGCTTTATATCAGGCTCTCTAATCTCCTGATTAATATTCCAGTCGTTATTTGTGGAATTATCTCCCCTAACAAAAGGAAATTCTCCCGGAAGGGAATTTAATAAGTACTTGATAGGCTCTAAGCTCTTTTCTGTATAGAAAGGGTCTACATCTATGTCTTCGTAGGTTTTCCAGATTAGTCTTTCGAATTCTCTTCCCTTTAAATCTTTTGCTATCTGGTCCTTCCATTCTTTCAGGGATACGGGGGGGAACTCTTCAAATAATTTTTCTCTATTTTTAGCTTGGTCACTCATTTAAATGGCTATAATGTACAATTTTTCTCCGATTTCTAATATTTCAATCAATAATAATAATTAAAGCCCTTATTATTACAACCCTCTTGCTTGACACTAAAGGTCTTTATGGTACTCTGAAAGCTCTCTTAATTGATATTAATTTTCAATTTCGTTTGAAAGTTTATTAATCAAGCTGATTTAATGTTTTAATGAAACTTATGCGGAGGCTTTAGGCATACTTAATATCAATAAAATAAACAGAATACTTTATATTTCTTGCATTTGTTTTTCCTTTTTACTCTTAATCACATTACCATCTTTTGGTTCATCTACAGAGAAGAGGATACTCTCGCTAGTTGATTATATAGGCGGTGATTATCAAAATGCCGTTTTAGACGGTGAAGTAATAAATAATGATGAGTATGAGGAAATGCTTGAGTTCTCTTCTGAAACCGAGGAACTCTTTCAGACTTTAAAGTTATCACAAGGGGATAAGGCCAATATAGAATCTGAGATTAACGAATTATCAGATCTTATAGCTACCAAATCTTCTGTTATAAAAGTCGAAGAAGTTTCAAATAATATAAAAGAGAAAATTATTTCTTCCTATAATATAGTCCCACATCCGGAAAAGAGCCCTTCTTTAGAGGTAGGAAAAGAGTTATACGGCAATAATTGCTCACAGTGTCACGGCTTTAGTGGTGCCGGAGATGGCCCACTTGCGAAAGGGTTAAATCCGCCTCCGACAAAATTGATTGATCCCGATTTCTACTCTGTGCTGTCACCTTTTAAAGTTCACAACACAATGACTTTTGGAATAGCGGGTACGGCTATGCCGTCTTTCCCTCAACTTTCTGATGACAAGAAATGGGACGTGGCATTTTATGTGCTGTCGCTTGCATCTAAAAACGGAGGAGATATTTCCGGAGAGGAAATTGCATCTTCTCTTCCGCAAGAAATAAAGGATTTTAAAAACCTTGCGACTCTCTCCAACAATCATGTAAGGGATAAAATAGGTCAGCATTTAGGTAGCGAGGAAGAGCAGGATATAGCTGTTTCCTATCTTCGCAAAGGAATCTTCGATAGTAGTTCATCCGAGGTTTCAGCATTAGCCATGACAAGC
>DAOVUC010000233.1 GCA_030632765.1 Candidatus Dadabacteria bacterium | reverse complement strand
ATTTGTAGTGAAGCGGATAGTTCCTTTGAATGGACACCATTATACTTAAAGTATGCCCATGCCTTCAATGTGCTCACAAAGTTCTTTTACGTGGCTTGCTGAGACATGAAGTGCTTTACTTTCTTCATCTGTAAGTTTGATTTCAAGAATCTCCTCGATGCCAGTTTTTCCAAGCTTAACAGGGAGTCCGACAAAAGTGTTTTCAATTCCATACTCACCTTCAGCTAAAACACATGAAGGAATAATTTTTTTCTTATCTTTTACTATAGCTTCCACCATTTCAACTGCAGACGCCGCAGGTGCATAGAAGGCGCTTCCGGTTTTTAGAAGCTTAACTATTTCTCCACCGCCGCCACGGGGTCTTTGGATAAGGGCCTCAACTCTGTCAGGCGGCATCAGTTCTGTAATCGGTACACCTGCAACTGTTGTGAACCTTTCTAACGGAACCATATCATCACCGTGGCCACCGAGTACAAAGGCGTTAATATTTTCAACCGATACGCCAAGCTCCATTGCTATAAATGACATGAATCTCGCCGAGTCTAGAGCGCCGGCCATCCCCATAACTCTGTGTTTAGGGAATCCGCTCACCTTGTGTGCGACATAAACCATAGCATCAAGCGGGTTTGTTACTAGTATTAATATAGCGTTTGGTGATTTGGCGGCCACCTGCTCAGTTACCTGCTTTACGATATTAGTATTTGTAGAAATCAGATCATCTCTGCTCATTCCGGGTTTACGCGGTATACCTGAAGTTATTACAACAACGTCAGAGCCTGCTGTATCATCATAATTGTTTGTACCCGTAATTACAGAGTCGTAGTCTAAAACAGGACTCATTTCCATTAAATCCAACGCCTTTCCCTGTGGCATATCTTCAACAATATCCACGAGTACGATATCTCCGTGCTCCAATCCCGCAAGCATAAGAGCTGTCGTAGCGCCTACATTCCCGGCACCAATTACTGAAATTTTAGGTCTACTCATTTAGTTGCTCCTTGGTAAATATTCTTGTTTTTATTGTTCGGATTGAAAATTTCAATCCTCAGAGTTATTTCAATAAATTTTAGTTATTAACCCCATCCATGTTTTCCGCAATAGCTTCCCCAAATTCTGAACATTTAAGAAGTTTTGCGTTATCTAACTGACGCTCTAAATCATATGTTACCGTCTTATTTGAAATTGTTTTCTCCATGGATTTTAAAATTAGGTCAGCAGCTTCATCCCAGCCAAGGTACTCAAGCATCATTACACCGGAGAGAATTAAAGAGCTTGGATTTACCTTGTCTTGACCGGCATACTTGGGTGCTGTACCATGGGTGGCTTCAAAAAGCGCCAAATAGTCTCCAATGTTTCCGCCCGGAGCCATTCCTAGTCCCCCCACTTGAGCAGCGCACGCATCAGAGAGGTAGTCGCCATTAAGATTAGGAGTTGCTATTACCTGATAGTCTTTAGTTCTGGTTAGTATTTGTTGAAGCATGTTGTCCGCGATTCTGTCTTGAATTATGACCTTGCCGTCAGGTCTTTTGCCGTCATACTTGTCCCAAAATTCATCCTCTGTAATTGTGTGGTCCCTGAATTCTTCTTTTGCAAGGTCGTAACCCCAGTCTCTAAAAGCGCCTTCGGTATACTTCATAATATTTCCTTTATGTACCAAAGTGACGCTTTCAAGCCCCTTATCTAATGCATGTTGAATTGCTTTTTTGACGAGTCTTTTTGTTCCCAACGGACTGATAGGTTTAATGCCGATACCTGAATGTTCTCTGATAAATACACCGTATTTTTCAACCAGGTAATTTCTGATCTCATATGCTTCCTTGGTTCCGCTCTGCCATTCAATACCCGAGTAAACGTCTTCAGTATTTTCCCTGAATATGATCATGTCCATATCTTCAGGTCTCTTAACAGGTGAAGGGGTGCCTTTTATATATTTAACTGGGCGTATACAGGCGTAAAGGTCAAGAATTTGCCTTAATGCTACGTTTAAGCTCCTCATTCCTCCTCCTATAGGAGTAGTAAGTGGACCTTTTATTGAAACTACATATTCTTTAAGATGCTCTATTGTTGCATCGGGTAGCCATTCGCCTGTCTCTTCATAGGCTTTCTCGCCTGTTAGTACTTCGTGCCATACAATCTTTTTCTGACCGCTGTATGCCTTTTCAACCGCAGCATCAAATACAATCTGTGAAGCATGCCAGATGTCAGGCCCAATGCCGTCGCCTTCAATGAACGGTATTATAGGATTATTTGGAACTGTCAGACGGTAATTCTCTTTGTTGATCTGTATCTTACTCCCCTCTTGGGGTTTTTCGGATGACATTATTTAAACTCCTCTTTTCATTCTCTAATTTTTGGTTTGAAAATATAAACAAAATAAATCAAAATTCAACTTATTAAAACAAATCTGACCAATTTAGTGGTTAAATGAGTAATGTTTGCTCTCATTTTTATTAATTTTGACAAAATATGAAGAGTTCATAATTTAAAACAGGGTTTATGACTTGTCCTGCATCATTTGTCTGAGTACTGTCTGAAGAATGCCACCGTTTTTGAAGTAATCGACTTCAACAGGGCTATCAAGACGGCATATTGCATTAAATGTAAAGCCCTCTACCCCGGGAGGTCTTACTGTCACCAAAATATCTTTTCCCGGTGCTAGTCCATCTTCTATTCCTTCTATATCAAATTTTTCATATCCCGTAAGTCCCAATGATTCCGCGCTGTCCCCTTCTTTAAACTGAAGCGGAAGTACTCCCATTCCAACAAGATTGCTTCTATGGATTCTCTCATAGCTTTGTGCTATCACTGCTTTTACTCCTAATAGAAGTGTTCCTTTTGCGGCCCAGTCACGGGAGCTTCCGGTACCGTATTCTTTCCCACCAATGACGATCAGAGGAACGCCTTCTTGTTGATATCTAATTGAAGCATCATATATGGCATGCTCTTCGTTGGTTGGAACGTGCTTTGTAATGCCTCCCTCAGAGCCTTCAACCATCAGGTTCTTTATACGTATATTTGCAAAGGAGCCCCTTACCATAATCTCGTGGTTACCTCTTCTGGAACCAAAGCTGTTGAACTCTCTTGGCTCTACTCCCTTGGATATCAAGTATTTACCGGCCGGGCCTTCTTTTGGTATAGCGCCCGCAGGGGAGATATGGTCGGTTGTTATTGAATGACCCAGAATTGCAAGCGCGTGCGCGCCTTTTATGTCGGTTATCTCAGGCAGTTCTAAAGAGAAGTCATCGAAGAAATTGGGTTCTCTTATATATGTGGAGGTGTCCTTCCAATCATACAATTTGCCATCTGGTGTATCGAGGCTTTTCCAGGTGTCGTCGCCTTCAAAGACTTGTGAGTACTGAGCCTTGAATATTTCAGGGCTCAAAACGCTATCAACAATTTCTTTTATTTCCTCTTGAGTGGGCCAGATATCTTCTAAGAATACGGGGTTGCCGTCTGATCCCGTCCCTATAGGTTCTTTGTATATGTCGATGTCTACAGTTCCGGCAAGTGCAAAAGCTACAACAAGTGGGGGTGAGGCTAAGTAGGAGAATTTAACAAAAGGATGGATACGGCCTTCAAAATTTCTGTTTCCGCTTAAAACCGCGGCAACTGTCATATCGTTTTCTT
>DAOVUC010000148.1 GCA_030632765.1 Candidatus Dadabacteria bacterium | reverse complement strand
TCTCTTCCCTCAATCATTACATTATTACGAATTGAATCCAGGACATTTTGTCTAAGTGACTCAACACTATAAGGGATATCCCCATATGGGGTGCTCACAACTTGAATGCTGGAGGGTCTTTTAAACTTTCCTTCAGGATACTTTGCAAGCGCCTCTTCCATAAAATCAATCCATATAGGAAGCGCCGCACGTGATCCGGCTTCTTTCTTGCCAAGGCTCTTGTGATCGTCCCTGCCCACCCAAACGGCTGTGGTTAGCTTTGGGCTAAAACCAACAAACCACGCGTCAGTAAAATCATTAGTAGTTCCGGTTTTCCCTCCAAGCGGGGCAAGCTTTGAAAGCCTCTGTGCTCTTACACCAGTCCCTTCTTTTATCACAGCCTCTAAAAGATCAGTCATTATAAACGCAGTCTCAGGATTGAGAGTTTGTTTGGATGATTCCATAGAGCCAAAATCAACCGGCCCCTCTCTAATTAAATCCAAAAATTCATTTGGAGTTAAAAATGTATATCCGCTGTCCCCAAAAAAATCATTCGTGTCTAAGAGAATATCCTCTTTTAAAGACTCAAGATCACTATCGGTATCCCTACCCTTTTCTTTTGCTAACTGCCTTATTATATCTAACCTTCTCTCCTCTCTCTGTGCTTTTAAAGTTTCCTCTTTGGACACAAATGTTCCCCCGGTGTTATCCTCTATTATTCGCCCGTTTCTATCGTACATCCGAAGTATAAACTGAGGCTCAACCAGCTTACCCCCTGAAGCAAATACATTATAAGCCTTAACCATCTCAATCATTCTGAGATCACTACCGCCAAGAGCAAGAGAAGGATAAGGGTTTAGTTTTGAAGTGAAACCAAAGTTCTTTGAATAGTCGACAACATAGCTAGGGCTAATTTCTAGCATAACCCTAACGGTTGCCAAATTTCTTGATTTAGCAAGAGCATGTCTTAATACGATTGCGCCCTTATACTTCCCGTCATAATTCTGTGGAGCCCAGTCTTTTATTACCACCGGCATATCGTATACAATAGATGTCTCAGAGTATCCCTTATCCAAAGCGGCGGAGTAGACAATAGGTTTGAAAGCAGAACCTGGCTGCCTAAGAGCTTGTGTTGTCCTGTTAAACTGAGAAGTTCTAAAATCAAACCCTCCTATCATTGCAAGAATATGACCATTTGTATCCATTGAAATGAGAGCAGCTTGAACTAAAGGATGGATATAAAGAGAGAAATAGTTTACATCATCGATACTATTGGTGGCCTTAACACTTATTACATCCCCTACTTTAAGCTCAACCGGGGATATACTCACACCTTTTAATCCCGTGTCCCAGGTATTATTGAGACCCTTTCCGAGTGGAGTGGTGACTGTATATTTCAATATTCCGCTATCCGCCCCTACTCCGATGTCAGCCGAGTATATTTGCAAACCTTCCGCTTCTGTTTTCTTTATTTTCTTAACTTTGGTTACAACCCCGTCATATATAGTTCCCGGCTCTATAATTTGAACATTCTCATTATCTCTGAATTTATTTATCAGACCTTTATTTTTTAATTGCTTGGAAACCACCTTACGGCCGTGGCGGGACTCAATATCAAGCACTCCTCTCTTAACAGCCCACTTGGCTTCATTGTTAAGCTCTAGATCCAGAGTCGTAAAAATTTTGTAGCCCCCATTTAGAAATGATTCAGTACCGACTTTATTTTCGAGATGCTTTCTCACATGCTCAACGAAATAAGGGGCAACCTTATAGTTGAGGCTCTTTCTAGGAACCACTATAATCTCATAATCAATTGCCTCTTCTCTCTCGTCTTCGGTGATAAAACCACTTTCAACCATTTTCCTAAGTACAAGCTTTTGCCTTTGCAAAGCCCTGTCAAGATGTTTACGAGGCGAGAAGTATTCAGGTTTTTTGGGCAGACCCGCAATAAGCGCCGCTTCCGCTATGTTTATATCTTTCGCTGGTTTTCCGAAGTAATTTTGGCTTGCGGTCTCAACCCCGTAAGTGCCGTCCGCTAAGTAAATATGATTAAGGTAGAGAAAGAGTATCTCTTCTTTGGACAAGTTATTTTCGATCTTATGGGCAAGTATTGCCTCCTTAATCTTTCTGGAAACAGTTCTTTCCGGAGTTAAAATAACATTTTTAATAACTTGCTGCGTTATGGTGCTAGCACCCCTAACCCAATCCCCTTCTTGAATATTTTCTAACATTGCGCCTATTATGCTCTTTAAATCAACGCCTTCATGCTCAAAGAAACGCTTATCTTCAACTGCTATGAATGCGTTGCGAACATGGGGAGGGATATTTTCATACCGGACGATTTTTCGCCTCTCTGCCGCGAATTCTCCTATCAATGTACCGTTAGAGGAGTAAACCTCCGTTACGAGTTTGGGCTTGTATCCCGTAACAACACTTAAATCCGGGAGATCTTTCGTATAATATATATAGCCCGCATAGAGCATTAAAACACCCGCGCCTATAAAAAGAATACAAAATAGTACAAAGTACAAAAGGAACTTGCTTTTCTTGGGTTTTGATTTAAGTTTTTTGTTCTGTTTTGTCGCCATTAAACCAGATATAGTCCGTTAAAAATTATAGGTTTACTTACAAATCAAAATTAATTATACCTGAGGCAAGGCTATTACATAAACAAAAAATAAGCTATCATAATAATAATGAACGATACTCCCGACATAGAGACATTTGACACCTACATACGTAAGATAGATAATCAGGTGATTAAAGGCCTTCTCCTTAAACTCAAGAATGAGATACGGAAACCGGATGTTACATGGGAGACAGTTAAGAATATCCTTATATCATTGGAACAAAAAGACACAGTGATTACAAAGGAAATATTCTTACTACTCCTTGAAAAAACACAATAACGCAATTGTTCATATTTAATCCCAAGATCTGAAATGACCTTATAACCTAACTCAAGTAGGCGGTTAAAAACAACACACTTATGAACTTATCTAAAATGCACGACAATGTAGTGGATAGCATGCTTAGTCTGATCGGGAATACTCCTGTAATTAGGCTCAATAATATTATTGCTCCCGATTGTGCTGCAATCTGGGCAAAACTAGAAAACCTCAATCCTGCAGGCAGCATTAAAGAAAGAATCTGCCTGAGAATGATCGAAGAAGCAGAAAAGGATGGATCTATTAACCCCGAGTCCACTGTTATTGTGGATGCTACTAGCGGAAACACTGGCATAGGCCTTGCACTGGTATGCATTATAAAAGGATATAAATTAATCCTAACAATGCCCGATGACAAGAGTATGGAAAGAAGGCAATTATTAGCGGCTTATGGAGCTAATGTGGTATTGACTCCGGCAAACGAGCTCATGGAAGGCGCTATAAACAAAGCACTAGAGATTGCAAAGGACATCCCAAACTCATTTATGCTTAACCAATTTAGCAATAAAGTGAACACTGAGACTCATATATTGACAACGGGTACTGAAATAATGAAACAAATTCCGGGAAGAATTGACGCATTCGTAGCAGGAATTGGAACAGGCGGTACAATGAGCGGCGTAGGAAAAATATTAAAGAGCAATTATCCCGATATACATTTAGTTGCCGTTGAGCCTAAGGAATCCGCAGTTCTTTCGGGAGGCAAAGCAAATATTCATGATATACAAGGGATCGGGCCCGGTTTTATACCTGAAATACTGAACATGGAGATTTATGATGAAATTTTTCCGGTCTCAACACAGGACGCTAGGCATTTCACTAGGGAAATCGCACTAAAAGAGGGACTTTTGGTAGGAATTTCAGCCGGAGCGGCGGGATATGCCGCATCAAAAATCGCCCAGAGGATTGGAAAAGGAAAACAGGTAGCAACGATTTTTTGCGATACTGGGGAAAGGTACTTAAGCACGGGTCTTTTCGATTGAGGATAAATTAGCATCATGTTGGCGTAATTATGCTTTATAATTGGGTAATCCAAGTTGAAAACCCACTTAACTTATGCTATGATTTTTATTGTTTTAACAGCATTTAATATCATTTTAATCAAGAGGAAACATTGAACAGTCAGCTATTTAAAAATTTGGTATTGTGGTTAGTTATTTTTGTGGCGATTATAGCACTTTATCAGCTTGTACACACCCCTAGAGAAGGTTATGAAGAAATACCTTACAGTGAGTTCCTAGCTAACTTGGATAGCGGTGACATAAAAGAACTCGAGTTTAAAGGCGAGGAGATCAAGGGGAAGTACGTTGGTGTAAGCGATGATGCCGCTATAAGCTTTAAAACTACCGGCCCCGCCAACGACCAACTGATAAAAACACTTGAAGAAAAAGGCGTAACATTTAAATTCGATTCAGATAAAGAGGGATCTTTAACAAGCATCCTCTTCAACTGGGCACCACTGCTTCTCTTGGTTGTTATTATGGTTTTCTTCATGAGACAGCTGCAGGCCGGCGGCACAAAAGCGATGTCTTTTGGAAAGAACAAAGCGAGAATGCTTAATGAGAACCAGAACAAAACCACTTTCAAAGATGTAGCTGGAATAGATGAGGCAAAAGAAGAAGTACAAGAGATCGTAGATTTCTTAAAAAATCCTAAAAAATTCACTAAATTGGGCGGTAGAATACCCAAGGGTATTTTGCTTGTTGGTGCTCCGGGAACAGGAAAAACTCTTTTAGCAAAAGCTATAGCTGGAGAGGCGGAAGTCCCGTTTTTCATAATTAGTGGCAGCGATTTTGTTGAAATGTTCGTAGGAGTAGGAGCATCACGTGTAAGAGATTTATTCGTACAGGCCAAACGCCATTGCCCATGCATCATATTCGTAGATGAATTAGATGCTGTGGGACGACACCGTGGAGCCGGGCTCGGAGGCGGTCACGATGAGAGAGAGCAAACCCTAAATCAGCTGTTGGTAGAAATGGATGGGTTTGAATCAAATGAGGGAATAATATTAATGGCTGCTACGAACCGTCCTGACGTCCTAGATCCTGCGCTACTTAGACCTGGCAGATTCGACAGGCAGGTTGTGGTTCCAAGACCAGATGTCAGAGGCAGAGAAGAGATACTCAAAGTCCATTCCAGGAATACACCTTTAGAAGATGACGTGAAACTTGCAGTAATTGCTCGTTCCACACCAGGGTTTTCAGGAGCTGATCTAGAGAACCTGGTGAACGAATCCGCCCTGCACGCTGCGAGATTCGGAAAAATGAAAATTACTATGGAAGATTTCGAATAT
>DAOVUC010000122.1 GCA_030632765.1 Candidatus Dadabacteria bacterium | reverse complement strand
GTATAGGCCCAATATTTAGGTCACCTGAAAATACTGTTTGTGCATCAGGGCCTGTATTATCAGCAAATACATCGCTCAGTTCCCCGGGCTCAACGTTAGTAGTAGATACTACAATGTTTATATTCGGAAGGACAAAGGAGCCAAAACCGGGAAAACCTTCTATTGTTCTTATGTTAAATCCGCCTATTACGCCCGCTACCAAATCGTCAGCCGGATATATTATCTGTACACGTAACCCATTTGTCAAAATAGAACAAAGAAAAAAACTCTCTGAAGGCGTTCCTGGTTGATTCTCAAACTCAGGTGGAACCACAATTATTTGCGCTAACGCGGATGTGATGGAAAATAAGGTTAAAGCCAAAACAACAAGTATGGACTTTTTAGACATAGTAGCCTCCTTTTGTAAAATAGCTCCTATCCTAATTTGCTGTATTTAGTTAAATTAGTCAATGTATATATTCTCACTATTTTAACAGGGTATCCTTAATTCTTTCCGATGGAGATATAAGAGAAAAAATCGAATGATTAGTCTTAGTTTATTTGAAGTTGATTGACAAGGCTATTTGACTGAGGTTACATTGTCTCGCTATGGGGAATATTCATAAAGATAGACTTAAAGAAATATTGCAGGAGAAGTCTATTCTTAGGGGTGATTTTACACTCGCGTCCGGAAAGAAGAGCGATTATTACATAGATGCCAGGCTTACAACTCTTGATGCTGAAGGCGTTAATCTCATAGGAAAGATATTCCTTGAAGAGATTAAAAAAGATTCTTCAATAACGGCAGTGGGCGGACCTACCATGGGTGCCGATCCTATTGTAGGTTCCATATTGGTGCTAAGTTACGAGGAAGATTATCCCCTTCCTGGTTTTCTCGTCCGAAAAGAGGAAAAAGGGCACGGGACTGGAAAGCTAATCGAAGGGAATTTAAAACCCAAAGACAGGGTGGCCATGATTGAGGATGTCGTTACCACTGGAGGCTCGGTTATAAAGGCGATAAATGCAGTTCGCGATTCCGGTGCCGAAGTGAGTAAATTACTTGTTGTCGTGGACAGGGAAGAGGGAGCTAAATCCAAGTTTGAGGATATGGGGGTCAAATTTTTCTCGATTTTTCAGATTAGTGAACTGTTGTAAGTGTAAACTCCAGATTGGCAATCAGCACTAATTTAATCTCTTAAGGAAAAGTAATATCGTACTCCTCAAGCTTTCTACGAAGAGTAAGCCTGTTTATACCAAGAGTCCTTGCGGCTTTCGATCTGTTCCAGCCGCTTGCGCTTAGAGCCTCTTCTAATAAAATCTTCTCAGCTTCTTTCACTATCTGACTGTAAACGTTCTCACTTTGTCCCGAGTTCAAAAGCCCTCTTACAGAGCCCCTCAAAGTATCTTTAAATGAAGGTGGATCTTTAAGCTCATCCGTTGAGAGCCTGTTTTTGAGGTCAAGATCGTAAGAGGTTAGATAAGGGGTCTTAGTAAAAGCTATTGCTTTTCTTATGGCGTTCTCAAGCTCCCTCACGTTTCCCGGCCAGTCGTATTCCATAAGCTTGTTTTGAAACTTCTCAGTTACTCCCTGTATATCCTTCCCAGCTTGATTGCTATGTCTTCTGGTAAGGCACTCCATCAAAAGTGGGATATCCTCTTTTCTATCTTTTAGGGGAGGCAAATGAATTTTTACGACATTTATCCTAAAGTATAGATCTTCCCTAAATTTCCCTAGACGCACAAGTTCCTCAAGGTTTTTATTTGTGGCGGTTATCAACCTTACGTTAACCGAGATTTCTTTGCTACTCCCGAGTCTATGAAATGTTCCGCTTTGCACTACTCTTAAAACTTTGGCCTGAAGAGATAGGGACATGTCTCCAATTTCATCTAGGAATATTATCCCCTCGTCAGCTTCCTCAAATTTTCCGGTCCTGGCTGTATCAGCTCCAGTAAATGCTCCCTTCTCATAGCCAAAGAGTTCAGCTTCCAAAAGGGTCTCCGGAATTGCGGCGCAGTTAAGTACTACAAAAGTCTCTTCCCACCTAGTACTTACTTTCCATACCGACTCCGCTACAAGTTCCTTACCTGTTCCGCTCTCACCTGTAATGAGCACCGGTACGTCCACTCTTCCAACCTGGCCTATTAGTTTACACACCTCTTGAAGCATCGGAGAGTCACCGACAATAGCACACGTTACGCTGCTGCCTTCCACATCGCCCGGGAAATCTATCAATGACCCTTTTGTCTCAAGTCTGATGCCGAGTGCTCTTTTTACTGAATCAATTAGCATCGGGTTGTTTAAAGGGCTGATAATACAGTCATAGGCGCCAAACGTCATGGATTCAATTAAATACCTTGCGCCTTTTTCCTCTGTTAGTACTATTACAAATGATTTTTCTTTAAGTCTGCTTAGTGCGCCTACCCCTATTGTGTCAACATCGAGCAAAGAAACTTCTGAGTAATTAGATTCATTTAGTTCACTGGTTACGTATAATTCAGCAATTCCGTCTACGGCCTCTTTTATCCCTTCACTCAAGCTTGAATTCTTTGTAAATAAGGTAATATTAGTACTCATCTTTTACTCCTGTATGTAACAAAAGTATACAGCGTGATTATATTGTAATCAAGGCGATAATTGGTGTTTGTGTAAATGCCTGTTAAATCTACGAATTTTTGCTCTGGCATTTAATTTGCATCATTATATCAGAATATTTAATCATAATATTTATAGATAAATTTAAAGGATACAAATAATTTGGACATTATACTTATATCAGCGGTTGTACTTGCTGCGTTTCTCGCTTTAAATATCGGGGCTAATAATTCCGCGGCTTCAATGGCTACGGCCTATGGAGCTGGGGTTAGAACCAAAAAACAGGCAGTAATTATTATCGCTGTATTCGCACTTCTGGGAGCACTAATCGCAGGAGCTCCGGTTGTAAACACAATAGGGAAAGATATTGTTCCGAGCGAAGTCCTATCATCTCATATTGGTCTAGTTCTAATTATTTTTATAATTGCATCATTTTTTGTTACTTGGGCTAATGTTGCGAAGATTCCTATTGCGACTACTCACGCAATTGTATGCGCCATAGCAGGAGTGGGCTTATATTCAAGCGCACTAAACACTGACAAGTTTTTCGAGATATTAGTTTGGTGGGTGGCCGCTCCACTTGTAGCCTGGATTATCAATTTCCTGGCGGCCAAGTATCTATATTTCAAAACACTAAAGTTTCTTACCGAGCGGTATTCTGAAAAGTCTATTAATCGGATTCTTATGATTCTGATTACAATATCCGGAACTTTTCTCGCTTTCTCGGCAGGAGCTAATAACTCAGCTAATGCTGTAGGACCCCTTGTTGGACTAGGTCTTATCGGTTCTTATCAGGGGGCTATTATTGCGGGAGTGGCAATGGGCGTTGGAGCTATACTGTTCGGAGGTAGAGTTCTTGAGACTGTCGGAAAAGAGATAACCGAGATATGTATTTTGAGGGCTGTCTCAGTAGAGTTTACAGGGGCCGCTCTGATTCTTATCGCCTCGTTTTCCGGTATACCGGTGTCGATAGCGGAGATCATTACATCAGGTATAATAGGCTTTTCGTGCGCACAACAGGGTTTTGGTGTGACTGCGCGTAATAGACATGTTATACGAATCGCGTTTTTCTGGATAGTGATACCGTTTGTAGCAATAGCCATGGGTTATGGGTTGTCGTCACTATACTTCACCTATAATGTTGGAGAATTTATTACTATGAACTTTGGTTTATAACGGAGGTTTTTAACAATTAGTCTTTCAAACTCTAGTACTCAGAATTCATCGGATATTCTCAAGAAGAGGTTTAATGCCAAGCAAGTAGAAGAGCTGAACCTTAAATTTGAGAACAGGAGCGCTCAAGAAGTGCTTGAGTGGGCAACTTACTTGCATCCTAGAGTTGCTCTGGCAACCAGTTTTCAAGCACAGGGTGTAGTTTTGATAGACATGTTTATGAAGATTAATAAAAAGGCCAGGGTATTTACTTTGGATACCGGAAGACTTAACGAAGAAACATACGAAGTTATGGATGCTATTAGAGGCAAATATGAAGCTAACATTGAGATAATCTTTCCTGATAAAAATGAGGTTGAAGAGATGGTTCATACCCATGGGCCTAATTTGTTCTATAAAAGTAAGGACAATCGGTTTCTTTGCTGTGATATAAGAAAAGTGAGACCTCTAAAGAATTATTTGCCAACCTTAGACGGCTGGATAACTTCTATAAGACGGGATCAGACTGAAAACAGAGCAGGGTCAAGGAAATTTGAAATTGATGAGCTTCATGGAGGAATCCTCAAAATAAATCCTCTAGTAGATTGGACTTCTAAAGAAGTCTGGGAATATATAAAAGAGCATAAAGTTCCTTATAATAAATTACACGATATGGGCTATCCGAGTATTGGATGCGCTCCTTGCACACGTGCGGTAAAAGACGGTGAAGATCCCAGGGCAGGCCGATGGTGGTGGGAAAACGATTCGGACAAAGAATGCGGACTTCACATCAATCACAATATCGACCCTTAGGGTAGGTGGCCTTGCACCTTCAAAAAAATTCGTTTAAAGACCAATATGATATGGAGTTTTAAGTAAAGCTAATTTTTGGTTACTGAAGATTATTATCTTTATCCTCTTGCTGAGCAACGATTGGTATTGGTGATGCCTGGTGAATTACCATAAGCCAGCCGGATTCATTTTTTTCAAATATATTAGTCGATACGGAAACATTCATAGAGCTCGGGTCTCTTTTTATGTATGTAAGTTCCTGAATGCAGGTAACCCAGGCAGCGTCCCCTTGTATATCTACACTTATATTATGGAGCTTTATATCGAGCTGGTCCTCAGGATCAAATACGTTCTCCCAGCTCTGCCTTATTGCCTCCCATCCTTCGAGCATTACCCACCCGGGGTGCATGCAGCCCGCTCTCTCGTCATGCACGAATACTGTTTCCATCAGCTCAAGATCCCTTGTCCCAAGTGCCTTATAGAATCTGTTGTTTACTTCAAGTATCAGCTCTTTGTCGCTTTCTTTTGTCATTTTTTCAGTCTGTTATTTGTCCCTGATTTTGGATAGTATGTCCTGCCGCCGTATTATATCTGGTGTCTGCCTTGTAGTCGTATTGGTCTACCAACTTTTTTATAAAGAAACCGTATGAGTTTGTATATAAGATGAGAGCTACTTTGACTTTAGCCTGGTTAATAGCCTAGCTTCCGCCAGGTATAAACAACGCTATTGTTTGAAGACATCAACTACTTTACTAAGGGAGCTAACTATATCTCCCTTTACCCTTGATATGTCATTGTAGATTGCAAAGAACATTATGAATATTAGTATTGTGAGTCCTATACGCTGGCTTATTTCAAGTGATCTTTCGCTTAGAGGTTTTCTCTTGATTGCTTCAATTGTGAGATACATTACGTGTCCGCCGTCTAGCATCGGTATTGGGAACAGGTTGATAATAGCAAGGTTAATACTTATAAAACATGTAAACTGCAGAAGCTGAGCAAAACCGGACTCTGCTGCCGCGCCAGAGACTTTGGCTATAAGAATTGGTCCTGCAAGACTTTTCCCAGCGGTCCCAAGAGCAATTTTCCCCGTCACAAGTTTAAATAAAAACCCAAAAAGAAGGACCACAACCTCTATTATCATATTTGCCGCTTC
>DAOVUC010000117.1 GCA_030632765.1 Candidatus Dadabacteria bacterium | reverse complement strand
GCCAAAGAGCTCATATTTACCGGTGAAATGGTTAGCGCTGAGGAAGCTCTTAGAATTGGTCTTGTAGAAAGAGTAGTTCCACACGAGGTAATTATGAAAGAAGCAAAAGAATTGGCCGAGTCGATTGCCAAACGAGCACCACTGGCCATAAGCGCGGCGAAAAAGGCCATTAATACCGGAGCTGAAATGGATTTGGAAACAGCGCTGGATCTGGAAAAAACACTTATTATCTCATGTTTTGATACAGATGATAGAGCAGAGGGAATGAAAGCTTTCCTTGAAAAAAGAGAGCCCGAATTCAAAGGAAAATAATTATGGTTTAATAATAAGTATTGGGTAAAGTATTAATCGACAAGTAACATACCAAGATAAATCAATTCCAAAAAAACGGAGGTTTTATGCTATCTAGAATACCAAATAATCGTATAGTTTTTACTTTATTCGTTCTATTCTTAGCGGTTCAATTTAATTTAAGTACAAATGCTTTCTCAAAGGAGGAGAAAATGTCAGGAGATATACAAGAAACACCATCGGGACTAAAATACATTGTAATTGAAGAAGGTGAAGGTGATAAACCCGCAAATGGAAAGAAGGTAAAAGTCCACTATACCGGGAAATTAGAGGACGGCAGTGTGTTTGACAGCTCAATTGAACGAGGAGTACCTATAGAATTCACCCTAGGTGTAGGGCAAGTAATCAAAGGCTGGGACGAAGGAATCGCAGATATGAAAGTAGGCGAGAAACGCCAGCTCATAATACCACCTAACCTTGGGTATGGACCTAATGGGCATCCACCTGTAATTCCCGCTAATTCAACCCTTATTTTTGATGTAGAATTGGTAGAGATTAACTAATACATTTCTCCTGCTAATCACACAAGTTGGTTGCATTTTTCGGTTCATTGGTTTCTAATTACCAAGATTTAAATACTGTCCTGAGATAAGGAACGATGAATTATCTAGCGCACCTATATTTAGCAGAGGACTCGGACGAATCTTTAATTGGAAATTTGTTGGGAGATTTCGTCAAAGGGCGTCTCGGAGAGGAGTATAGCCCTGAGATAGTAAAAGGCATTAAGACACATCGAAAGATCGATGCCTATACAGACGCCAATCATAATTTCTTAGCTTGCAAGAAGCTGCTAAGACCTGACAGGAGAAGGTTTGCGGGAATTATCGTAGATTTGAGCTTTGACCACTTTTTGGCTAAAAACTGGTCTCAATATTCAAATATCGAACTAAGTGAGTTTACCGATAGAGTTTATAGTGTTCTATTAAACCATGAACAAATTCTCCCGCAAAAACTAAGAGATCGTTTGCCCTACATGGTTAAAGATGACTGGCTCGGGTCCTATAAGAATCTAGATACTATAGAGCTTGCACTAAATGCAATTTCCAAAAGATTGAACCGTTTTGAAAAGGCTAAGCCAATAAAAGACGGATTAGACGATATCAAGAAGAATTATCAAGAGTTCGAGCAAAACTTCAATGAATTCTTCCCCGAATTAATTACCTTTGTAGAAGATTACAGGAAAACAAATTTCAGTCAGTAAAAGATAGGCCTATCTTCTACTGATCTGATTATTAAGTAACGAAACTGCTTTATTCCAGCTAGCATTAAAATCCGAGCTGCTAACTAAATTTGGCCAGTTCAAGTCCTGATGATTTTCTATATATTGATAAAGCTCTAACTGTCTAGGTGATAAAAATATATTTGGAGACTGCAAGGCCCCTATTGCAGCATTTACTCTGGCAATTTGTGTACTGATCATAGGCACGTATTTGTAAGAAGTTCCAGATATATAGTATTTAGGTCTGCTATCCGCTCTGAATGTGCTTTTTGTTGAAACGGAACTATCCCCCACAATTTCTTTTGCTATGGAACTCTGCTCAGAATTCTCTGTAAAAATATGTCTTGCGACATTCTGAGATCTAGCCTTCTTTACAAGATCTCCATATGAAATGATGTCTGGATTATACTCAAGCTCGACAACTTCACGGCCACCCATAAAACCAGGCCGGGTTGAAATCACACCATTAACATTGGCGAGCTTGCCCTCACCTACCCAAAAGCAGTGCATAGCAAATACAGCTCGTTCCGACCTTCCGTTGTTAACATTTAGCTCTTGCGCCAAGAGACTCAAATATGGCGGCACCGTCTTATTATTATTCTCAAGAGCTGTGATCATGGCCCTTACCAATCCGGGCGTTGTATAATCCCCGCTAAGCCTTGAAGTAAGCTCCTTACGCTCCGGGGTCATAATTCTCACAACAGGGTTATTCCAGGAAGGCTCTCCAAACGAATTAAGCACCCTTTCATCCTCACCCTTATGATTGTTATATATTGCAACACCTACAAAGAGCGTTTCAATCGCTTCCACTATCAGCGGATGGCTAAGTACATTATTCCCATAACCTGAAGATGTGCTGCACCCCGGAACCTCTTGAAATAGAACAAGCAGCGGTTTATTTTGCTCATTAGCTCTTGCAGCTGCCTCATCAAAGTTTCTAATCCAATCCACTTGTCCAAGCTCAACTGGTGCGTCTTTAATATCTTGAAGTTCCGCTAAAGTAATTGATGAATTTGTATTGTTACTAGCCTTATCTTCTTTTGTGATGCCTGGGGAACGCAATGTGTATAAAATAAATACTGTTACTATTACAGGAAGTATTAACAATAATTTACTCATATCTCACCTCTTAATCTATTTTACAACTTTATACAAAAGTCTATTTATCTATATGATAATCGATTGT
The DNA here is from genome assembly GCA_030632765.1 of Candidatus Dadabacteria bacterium. Taxonomy (GTDB): domain Bacteria; phylum Desulfobacterota_D; class UBA1144; order Nemesobacterales; family UBA2774; genus CR02bin9. The sequence goes on along the minus strand of DAOVUC010000117.1, from coordinate 3,108 downwards.
TGAAAAAGATGTGTAACCTTTTTTGAAGAAAAAAGCCTCAAAAGCAGTATTTTACGATCATTTCAGATTGAAAGGCCACAAAACATGATATAGTATTTTATTCGATTTCATAATGAATTTGGTAGGTTAGAAAAGTGAACAAAAAAAAGTTCGAAGACCTGGTGGATAAAGCTTACAATAATATCCCTCAGAAATTCAGGGATAAGATTGACAATGTTGCTATAACGGTTGAGGACTATCCAAGTAGAGAAGATCTTGAGAAATTAAAGGTCAGAGGAAAAGGTTTGCTACTTGGGATTTACAGAGGTACCCCTTTACCTCAGAGAAGCATTTGGCAGGGCGTCAGGTTGCCTGATGAAATAGTGCTTTATCAAAAAGACATAGAAAAGGTGTGCAGAACCGAAAGTGAAATAGAAGAAAGGGTGAATGAGGTCCTTCAGCACGAAATTGCTCATTATTTCGGTTTAAATGATGATGAGATATATGAGCTGATGGGAAGCCATTAATCGCTTTAAATTTCTGGAGCTAACGAAGAAACTAAAATGAGCAAACAAGAACAAAATCGATCCGCAATATTGCTAATACACTGCCCCGATAGAAAGGGACTAGTTTCGGCCATAACCGAATTCATCTTTAAGAATGAAGGGAACATTCTATATCTCGACCAGCACGTTGACGGGGAGCAAAATGTATTTTTCATGAGAGTAGAATGGGACTTAGCCAATTTTTCGATACCCGCTGAAAAAATTGGGGAGTACTTTGATACTCTTATTGGCGAAAAGTTTGAAATGCAGTGGCGTCTATATTTCTCGGACTATACTCCTCGAATGGCTATTTTCGTATCAAAGATGTCTCACTGCCTTCATGACATATTATCACGTAGCCAGTCAGGTGAATGGAATGTAGAGGTTCCTCTAATTATCAGTAATCACAAAGACTTAGAGCCAATCTCTGACAATTTTGGAATTGACTATCATATAATTCAGGTTACCAAAGAGAATAAGAAAGAAGCAGAGCAGAAACAGCTGGATCTTCTAAATAAATATAATATTGATTTTATCGTTCTTGCCAGATACATGCAGATTCTAAGTGATGATTTTGTATCACATTATCCAAATAAAGTTATAAACATCCATCATTCATTTCTGCCAGCTTTTCCTGGTGCGAAGCCCTATCATTCCGCATATGAGCGTGGGGTAAAAATTATCGGCGCCACAAGCCACTATGTCACAGCGGAATTGGACGCGGGTCCTATTATTGAACAAAATGTAGTCCGTGTGAGCCATAAGGACAACATCGAGGACTTGGTCAGAAAGGGACGCGACCTTGAAAAGGTAGTCCTATCGCAGGCCATCTGGCACCATCTGAAACGCCATATACTCGTATACGGCAACCGTACTCTGATTTTTGATTGATAGAGACGCTCTTAATTTCCTAAAACAGATTGTTACTGTTTTGAATATGCGTATAATTAGATAAATGGGCATGTCGCTTACTATGTATAAAAACTCATCCGCAAGCAAAATTTTTCTAAGCCTCTTTATCCTATTAGCACTACTGTGTTCAAACCCCGATCTATCATATGGCTCAGACGATAAGGAACTCGCTTACAATAATTCCCAATTTGAGAAGGTTAAACTGATTAGCACGGGAAAATTGATAAATGTTATGAACTTTCTCGAACCCCACAAGTATACGGTCTTTATGTTTTCTGCCGATTGGTGCGCGCCTTGTAAGCCGCTTAAAGAAAAACTTGGAGAGCTTGCCTTAAGAGTCGACAATATGGCACTTAGAGAAATCGATATAATCAATCTAGAAAATCCATTGGTTAAATATTACAACATACCCGCAATTCCCTATTTTCTTGTTTATGGCCCGGACGGAAAATTTGTTGAGCGCGGGCCAATGCTTTCAAAAAAACTTCTAAAACAAATTGCGTCCGAGAACCAATAAACAGTATTATTAAACGCACATGCCGAAAAATATTTCTCATGAACTAAATAAACTGGGTGGCTTTATCAAAAACTACTATAATGAAATTGTAGTTATCTGTTTCGCGACCCTCTTTATGATTCTCTATAGCTACCATCAGATAGAAAATTTCTGGATCAGCTCATTTATCTATTTTGGAGTATTCCCCGTACTTACCATATTAATTTTTCTAAGAAAGAACCCGCTTAATTTCGGCCTGAGGCTAGGGAATTATAAGCTCTGGATTCCTTATGTTCTAATCTTTCTCGCTATAGCAATTCCAATACTTTATGTCAGCTCCGATATCTCCTCGGTGCAAGGTTACTACCGCTCCGGGGGAAACTTTGACCTCCTTAAATACGCTCTCCAGATGGGGGTCTATATGCTGGGCTGGGAGTTCTTGTTCCGCGGGTTCATGCTGTTCGGATTAAAAGATAAATTCAAAGAGGGCAGCATTATTATACAAATGATTCCCTTTGTGCTTTTGCATTTCGGAAAGCCTGAGATAGAAACAATCAGCACAATATTCACAGGACTGCTCTGGGGATATATATGCTACCGGGGAAAATCCTTCTGGCCTGCCTACATCATGCATATAGTCGTAAATGTTTCAAACAAAGCGTTTGTGCTGGGTTTGTTATAAATATATGATTTCGGCAATTTCTATAAGCACGCCGTCAGGGTCCTGAAAATAGTACATCGTCTTACGCACATTGCTCTGGGGCGCAACATTTTGGGGAACGGTTGCAGGCTCACTCAGGACCTTAACACCCGCATCCTTTAGCTTTTTATAGGACTCTTGAATATCATCGACTCTAAGCGCAAAATGACGGAGCCCGATCGTATTCGCAAGAGAGTTAGACGGTATTGATTCACCAAATGGAGATTTAAAATAAAAAAGCTCAATCTTGGGACCGCCTTCAGGGGCAGCGATAATGACTAGATCCGCAACTACACCCTTGAGCCCGACTATGGAGTCTATCCAGTCGCCCTCAAGGTGCACAGTGTTAATCTTCTCAAATCCCAGAACTTCGGTGTAAAACTTCACCGAGCGTTCCAAGTCCGAAACTACAATATTTATATGGTCTATAGATTTGATCATTTTTTACCTCCTAGTTTTTCCATATCGACTGCTTG
>DAOVUC010000252.1 GCA_030632765.1 Candidatus Dadabacteria bacterium | reverse complement strand
GGGCAAAACAATACAAAAAGAGCGGATAGTTTTGGGTGTGGCGGTTATATCGACACGACCCAAAACTATCCGCTCTACCGCTGAAAAGGCACTAGCTTGCCCTTGTTTTTTTGGCACTTAATGCATCTTATCTCTTTAAATATCATCCATTATACTAAAGCTTATATATATTTATTTGTATAAACCTAATGCCATGGAGGCGTCCTCAAATGAATAGAGCAAGGTTTCTAATAGCAATTGTTTTTTTCTTAATGATAACCCCATTTTATTCGAGTGAATCCGAGGAACTTAGCGGTTCTTCATCTGTTGTGGATTCCCAAGATTTTAAAGATTACTGGTACGATGGAAAAGCAGAAATTACGAGCTACAAGCTAGAGCAGGCCCGCTATGGGGAGCTTCACGAAGGCTATGCTGTTCTCGTGTTTGTTACCGAGGATTTTTCAAAATCAAAGCAGGTGAAATTAGATGACCCGCAAAATGCTAACGGGGACGCCGTTAAAGTTCTTAAGCTTAACAGAATTAAAAAATTTGATACTGGTATATATCGTTATTCGATGATGGACTCGGTTTTTACACCTGTCTATATCGATAAATATCCTAACACCCTTAAGATCACATCTTCATCACAGGAGTGGTGCGGTAATACATTTACTCAGTTAAATCTAGATAGTAACGCTTATGAAGTGAGAAGCTTTTCATATTTTGAATCAGAGGGTGACAGAAAATTTAATTTACAGAAAGAGATTCTTGAGGATGAGTTATGGGCTCGCATAAGGCTGGCGCCCGAAAGCCTTCCTGTGGGCAGGATAAAAATAATACCTGCTGCAATGGCATCCAGACTTACACATAAAGAGTTAGAGGTTGAAATAGCGGAAGCATCCCTTGAGCAAAATTCTGATGATACCAATTTGATGAACTATAAACTGGTTTATGACGATTCGGGACGCACTATGGAAATTACTTTTAGCAAAGCGTTTCCTTATGAAATTATGTCTTGGGAAGAATCATATATAAGCGGTTTTGGAAAGGACTCAAAAACTCTTACAACAAAAGCTACAAAGAATAAAGTATTGATAAGCGATTATTGGAAGCACAACAAGACGGTTGACCGTGTGTTGAGAGAGAAGTTAGGTTTGTAGTTTACTGAAAATCGATAAGCGACCCCAGAGCGGGATCGCTTATCTAAGAAACTTTTAATTAATCTCGACTTTAATTTCTTTAGGTTTAGCCTCTTCCTTTTTGGGGAGAGTTACTTCAAGCACGCCGTCTTTATAATTAGCGGTAATATTCTCACCGTTTACCTTGTCTGAAAGAACGAAGCTTCTAGCAAAACTACCATAACTGCTTTCAATTCTTACATAATTTTCCTTCTCGACCTTCTCTTCAAATTTCCTCTCGCCTTTTAATGTAAGAGTGTTGTCGTTTAGATCGATCTTGATTTCCTCTTTTTTTAATCCAGGTAGCTCAGCATTTAATACGTAGCTCCCTTCGGTTTCATAAATGTCTACCTTGGGGGACCAGGTTTCTTTCTCAGGCCCTTCTGTTAGCTGATGACCCCTTCCGAATTCGTTAATCAATCTATCTACATCTCTATAAAACGGTTTAAACTCTCTAAATGGTTCCCAAACTTTTAATCTCATTTTTTTGACCTCCGTTGTGTCTAATTTTTTCCTACACTTTGAAATTAGTCACGCTTTTTGGATAGTCAAGATAATTTTTTTCAAAGTGGAAAAATGAGGTTATTTTAATTAGCCTTCTATAAGGAGGACTTAAATGCTAACCGCAGAAAAGATAATAAAAATGTTCAATATGAAACCGCTCCCTAAAGAGGGGGGATACTATAATGAAACCTATCGCTCGGATCACATAGTTTCCGGAGCTTCATTACCAGAGCCTTATGAAATGGATAGATCACTTAGTACAGCGATTTACTATATGCTTACACCTGATACAAAGTCATTGCTACATCGACTGCCGACTGATGAAATATTTCACTTCTACCTTGGTGATCCGGTTTTAATGCTGCAGCTCTTTCCTGATGGCACAGCAAACACAATACTTCTGGGACAAGATTTAGAGGCCGGGCACTCCGCTCAGGCTATCGTGCCTAAAGGGGTATGGCAGGGATCTTGTTTGTTAGAAGGGGGGAATTTTGCACTCATGGGTACCACTATGGCTCCCGGATTTGATTTTGCTGATAATGAAATTGGAGATAGGGAAACTTTAATTAGTTTATATCCCTCGCATGAAGATTTAGTAATAAGACTTACCACTTAAATTTTTCTAATTTTAGATGCGATTTCTTGTTGTTATTTATACGACGACCTACTATAACTTTATTTCAACATAGGCTTTTTCTCTTACGCCTTGTAGCCATGTTTTTAGTTGCTCTTCCGCTTTTTGACGGTGGAGTATCTGCCTTATTTCTTCCCTGTCACTGTCGCTTATATAGGTCTCATTCTCTGATACTTCTTCTTTCTCATCGCTGCTTGGTTTTGTTCGATTTAGAACCTTTATGATATGATATCCGGCAGGTGATTGGACAGGTCCTGACACCTTTCCTTCAGGGGTTCTTTCTACTGCAATTTCAAGAGGCTCTATCAAATCTCCTTTTTTAAAAGAACCTAAATTGCCTCCTTTATCGGCTGTAAAGTTGTCATCGGAATATTCTCTTGCCAGGATTGCGAAATCATTCCCTGATTTTGCTAATTCCGCGACTTCAACAGCTCTGTCCTGAGCATTGGGAGTATCCGGTGATATTAAGATATGAGCAATCTCTACTTCCTCTTCAGTCTTTTCTGTAACGCCTGAATAGTTACCTGAATATTCAATAGTTCCATAATTCTCTTTGTAATATTCCTCTATTTCGTCATTAGTTACCACGATTTTATTCTTTAACTGAGACTCAAGAAGTTTATTTCCCAAAGTTTGCACTCTCCATTGTTCTCTAAAAGATTCGGGTGTGAGGTTTTGTTTTTTTAGGACTTCTTCCATCTGATCCTCATTCATGTTGTATTTATTCCTAACCTGCTCGATGCTCGCGTCGAGCTCTTCTTTACTTACTGTAATACCTCTTCTATTAGCCTCTTGCTCAAATAGTTTTGATTCAATCATCTGATTCAAAACCGTTCTCTCATCCATCTGCTCTTTGGAAGTGGGGTTAATACTAAGCGCGGTCTCTCTTAGCTCTGAGAGTGTTATCAGATCATCATTAACAATAGCTACTACTCTATCAATTACTTCT
>DAOVUC010000003.1 GCA_030632765.1 Candidatus Dadabacteria bacterium | reverse complement strand
CGCACTTTTTAAATCTTCTAATTTAACGTAGAGTCCGGCCCGGTTGTAATAAGCTTCCTGATATTTTGGGTGTAATTCAAGCACTTTGTTATATGCTTTAAGCGCTCCTTGAAGTTTGTCGAGATTGTGAAGCGATACTGCTTTATTAAACCAAGCTTCTAGGTAATTTTCTTGAATTCTAATAGCTTCATCATAAGCGGCGACAGCTTCCGTATCCCTTTCTAGACCACTAAGAGAAGCCCCTTTATTACACCATGCAACTGCAAATAACGGCCGTAATTCAATTGCCTTTTCTGTGCATAGTAGCGCTTCATCAAGCCGCCCGGCTCTTCCCAATGCGGAAGCCTTATTGCTCCATGCCTCAGCGTATTTAGGATTAATCTCTATTGCGATATCATAGGAGTTGATTTCATCTTGCACGTGCCCCATTACAGAAAAAGTTATACCTTTATTATACCAGGCCTCTGCAAAGTCTGGTTTTAACTCAATCGCTTTATCGAGAGATTTGATTGCTTTTTTAAATTCGCTCTTGTAATAGTAATCCGTGGCTTGCAGAACAAGATCTTCAGGTTTAAGTTTTTGATCCGTCATTTGGGTCTAAATATAACCATTCCCGGTGTATTTTGAATATATTCTTTAAAGTCTTCATCGACAACTTTCTGATTCTTCTTTTTAGATGAGGCGTGTCTTAAATATACTCCGTCATCTTTTTTTATAATTATCCCTGTATGCGTTACATCAAGTCCCTCTATATCAGTATATATTCCAACATAGTCGCCGGTATGAAGTTTGTTTAGTAAATCGTCATCTATCTCGGATGTGGGAATATAATAGATTTTGCGATTTACCACAGGGATTCCGGGCAGAAATTTAGAGCCGTCACTCTTTAGATTAAGATTTTTCTCAACTTCTACAGTTTTGTTGCCACCTATTTGATATGTTACATCTCTCACATTCTTACTATTTTGAGTGGGCCAGTCTGAGAAAAAGTGGTTTCTATTCTCAAATGTAACATTGCCACCCTGGTACCGGATGTCCTTAAGATTACTATTAAAGTCCTCCAAGGTTGTAGATAATCTAAGAGCTTCTACGTAATCTATATAGGTGAAACAGTCCATACCTTCTAAGTTAACTGTGAAAATCTCAGGAGTGTTAATATCTCCTGTAAGGGTCTTGGCTTCGTAGGGAGTGCTGAGGAACTTTGCTGATAAGAATTCTATTTGTCCTTCAGTTGTACCTGGCTTTGCCTTGATAATTTCCTCCAAATTATTTTGATCCCAATTCCCGAGTTTTATTGTTTCATTGTTTGTTTCCTCTGAGCGGGCATTGAACGGCGCAATAAATGTCATTACAAAGACCAATATCAGAAGCGTCTTAGGGGCAATATTAAAATTTCTCATCTTCTCTCTCATTGATATATAAAAGTGTACCTTAAGCTTGGGTTTTTACATGGAATTTAGGCTTGTTCTAGGATAGTCTCAGATATTGAGTTATTTCCAAAGTATCTAATCAGTTATGTTTTTTTGTTAGTGGGGAAGTGATTTATTGTTTATACTTTTATTGTTACGTTGAATTAAATATTGGCAAGGGGGAGAGACATGAGTATGAAAGAGTTTTTTGGATCTATTGCCGATAAGCTGTATGGCAGTGCCAGTGTGAAGGCAGTTTATGGTGAGCCGATCGAAGCTCAGGGGAAGACAATTATTCCTGTTGCAAAAGTAGTCTGCGGCTTCGGGGGTGGCTATGGGGAAACAAATGAGCCGTCCAAAAAGGAATCGAATAAAGAAGGTGGAGGGGCAGGTGCCGGTCTTGCGGCGAAGCCGGCGGGTGTTATTGAGGTAACAAAGACAGATACCAGGTTTATTCCCACCACGAGCGGGAAGATGCTTGTCGGGATGCTTGCATTGGGGTTCGTTCTGGGGTTTATCATTGGAAGGAGATAAATTCTCTTTTTTTTAATCCATTTCTTCATTTACAAAGCCCTTTACCCTAGTTTTGCTTCTATTGATTTCTGCCATGTTTTTGGGGCCATTTATTAATATAACAGATATGTCTGGTGCTATGGCAAAAAAATTATAAATAGAATATGGGGCTGTACCAGTTAATCACCCCATATAGTGTTTAACCCACTGTTTTAATTGTATTAATTGCGCTTTTGGATTAGGGTTATTAAATCGCCATTCACACTCCTTTAAAAATAACGGAAAATGCTTGCGTGGAACACCGTTAAATCTACGCATGTGCCGCTTCGCCTGGTTCCAAAAGTTCTCGATCCCATTGATATGATTTTGCTTGTTAGCAAACAATTTTGAGTGATTGATCCGGTAATGTTTGAACTCAGATACATCTAGTACGTTATATGATTGATAAGCATCGGAATAGACTATACTGTCGGGAACAATCTTGTCTTGTATGATCCCCATCAATGTCTTGCCTTTCGTGTCCGGAATCGCCTTTGCATAAACCCTGCCGCCACGTTTAAGCAATCCGAACACCGGGACTTTACCACCCGCACCTCGTCCACGTTTGCCTTTACGGATGCCACCAAAGTAACTTTCATCAACTTCAATCTCTCCGCTAAACGGTGCCTCATCTTCAGTGGCCTGATTTATAATCTCGCGCAGGCGATGAAAGTAATAGGCTGCTGTTTTAAAATTAACACCTATCAGATTTGCTGCACATCGCGCTGTTGTACCTGCCACAAAATGCTCCATCAATCGCTGTTGTTTATCTTTGCTTAATCTGCTCTTTCGCATTACTGTACCTATAACTGATTGTAGTTATCTGGTACAGCCCCTAGAATATATGAACTCCTCTCCCCATTAATTGTCACTATGATTTTCCGCGATCCGCCGTGGTTACGGTGCTCACAAAGATAAATTCCCTGCCATATCCCTACATTTAGATTACCGTTTTTAATTGGTACAGATACAGAGCTTCCGAGAAGTGATGCTTTAATATGTGCCGGCATATCATCAGGACCTTCAATTGTATGAACATAATAAGGCGCTTTCTCTGGGACGTATTTATTAAAATGGCTCTCGAAATCCACTCTAACATCGGGGTCGGCGTTTTCATTAAGTGTTAATGAGGCGGACGTGTGGCATATAAAGATATGGGCTATTCCGATCGAATATTCCCTAAGTTCAGGAACTTGTTCAAGAATTTCACTTGTAACAAGGTGAAATCCTCTAGGCTTTGGTGATAGGTTAATTTCTTTTTGTATCCAGCTCATCTCCTTCCTTTAGTTCATCTACTTGTATGACACCTTTGCAGCACTGTGGCCAACGCTCAGAGCAATAAATTCCCCCCCCCCCAGAGCGTTTCAATTGGAGCCTCAACCCTCCAAATTGTAACGAATTCATAAGATGCCGTAGCACTAACTAACCCATCATTTCTTCCACAACCTCTTCCAGTGCTTCTATAAACTTGGGGTCGTCATTTACAGTCTTAGCACGAAGTAATTTTATCCCTGCTTCTTTTGACGCCTGCTCGGCTTCAACACCAATATCAAACAACACCTCGATATGATCGCAAATAAACCCTATAGGCTGTGCTATTACGTTTTTAACTCCTTCTTTGGCAATTTCATGGATGACATCACATACATCAGGTTCAAGCCAGGGGTCTGTAGGTCGTCCGCTCCGGCTCTGATAAACCAGCCTCCAGTTATCGTAGTCTAATTTCTCCGCTATTAATCTTGCAGTTGTGGTTAATTGTTCTACATACGGGGAGGATTCAGCCATAGGTGTCGGGATACTATGAGCAGTAAATAGAATCATTGTGTTAGGCAATTCTTCAGGTGGAATTTCATTTAGGCAATCTTGCACTCTATCCGCTGAATCCTCAATAAAAAGTGGATGGTCAAAAAGGGGGGCGCTATACTTAAATTCCATTTCAATTCCCAACTCTGCAATCGCCTCCTGTACATCTCTTTGGTATCTCTCCCAGCTAGCGTCGGATTGATGAGCGGCCATAATCATGCCAACAACATTTTTATATCCTTTCTCAGACATTTCTCGTATCGTATCTGGTATAAACGGGTGCCAATTTCTCATGCCCACATAAACTGGGATATCCTGCCCATTTTCCGCCAATTTGTCTTGTAACCCTTTAGCCTGCTTATAAGTGTATTCGTTAAGCGGAGATTTGCCCCCAAATAGCTCATAATGGTGAGCGACCTCATCTAGTCTATCAGGAGGTATCGGGCGTCCCTTGGCTACGTTTTTGAGAAATGGACGTATGTCCTCAATTTTCTCAGGCGCTCCGTATCCAATCATGAGTATGGCGTCAAACTTCTTGGGCATTTAATTCTCCGATGTGTTATTTCTTGTTTGAATATTCGTGAACAAAGTCGATAAGCGCCAGCACATTATCTACAGGTGTCTTGGGTAAGATTCCGTGACCCAGGTTGAATATGAACCCTGGTCTATCTTTGGCTTTATCTAATATCTTTTTAGTGTGCCTGCGGATTTCTGAGGGGGTTGAGAAAAGTAACACTGGGTCCAGGTTCCCCTGAACAGCTTTGTCGTAACCTATTTGCCTCCATGCTTTGGCTAAATCGACCCTCCAGTCAAGCCCTATGACCTGGCTTCCGGATTCTTTAATCAGGTCTAATAATGCCCCGGTTCCGGTGCCGAAATGAATTACAGGGGCGTCTTTGTCAATTTTTGAGATTAGTTTTTTCATATGGGGCAGCACAAATTCTTTGTAGTCATCTCTCGAAAGACATCCCACCCAGCTATCAAATAACTGCACAACATCCGCACCTGCTTTAATTTGATTATTTAAGTAAGCGGCAGTGGCAATAGAGAGTTTCTCCATCATCGTATGCCAGGCCCCGGGGTCTCTGTGCATTAACCCCTTGGTGTTCTCGTAGTTTCTTGATCCGCCGCCTTCGATCATATAAGAAGCAACGGTGAAAGGAGCTCCCGCAAATCCGATAAGGGCCTTATTTGGATCAAGCGCTCTTCTGGTTATTCTTAGTGCGTCGTATACATAATTTAGTGATTGTGGATCAAAATCATTTATACGATCTACTGCTTTACCAGAACGCACCGGTCTTTTAATTCTGGGACCTTCTCCTTTAGAAAATTCAAGACCTACTCCAAGTGGTTCAACTATTAGCAATATGTCGGCGAAAATAATTGCCGCATCCACATTCAATCTGTCTACTGCGCTAAGCGTTACTTCTGCCGCAAGCTCAGGAGTTTTACACAGCTGCAAGAAAGATACTTTTGATCTTAACTCTCTATATTCCCTCATATATCTGCCTGCTTGGCGCATAAGCCATACAGGTGTGTAATCAGTTTCCTCTAGCCTGCAAGCTTTCATAAATACTGAGTTTTTAGTGATGTCCTTTCTTTTTTTCTGTGAGCCTTTATTCCATACCATGTCCACTTGGCGCCAGCTATTCGTGTTGACTCCATTGTTAAGCGCAGTGCGCTTTTTACGTACTAGTTCTTTTCCGGCTCTGGCTACTTCACGTATAAGATTCCCCATCTTGGGGCTGTCGGGCTCATAGTCTGCAGTTATTCCAAACCTGTTTAAAGTCTCCGACGTAGTAGGCCCAATTGATGCGATCACTATTTTTTTAAATCCTTCTTTTAATTCATCCTGTGATCCATCTTGAGAAGCTATTTCAAATAAATGATATATCTGCTGAGAACTTGTAAAAATTGTTATGTCTTCTTTGGAATTTTTAATTGATTTTATTGCATCTCGAAGTGGTTGCAGGTCTTCAGGAAGAGCCCATTTATAAATCGGCACTGCACTCACTCGAGCACCTTTCTTTCTTAAGCTACTTATGAACTCTTTATTGGGGATACCATATTCCTGTACTGCGACCCTTTTGCCTTTTAGTAGGAGCTCTGAATCCAGTGTAATAAGTATGTCCCTCCATGTGTTGGGTTCCGGCACAGTTACATTGGGTTTAAGTTTCATCTCGCGAAGCGCAGCTACAGGCTTTGGACCGCGTGCGACTATTGTGGTTTTCCTAAGCGCCTTTATAAATTCCTTTTCAGGATATTTAGTTGATACAGCTTTTAAAAGAGTGCGGGTACCCACACCGGTCATAAGAATTACTATATCAAATTCCCCTGCTAGTAGGTTTTTAGCGAACTTAAGAGCCTGTGTTGATTGAGAGAGCGGAATTTCCCGCATTGATGGGGCTACCCGTGCTACTCCGCCGTGATAGCGTATCAGTTTTTCAATCTCTTTTGCTCTACGGCTCTCAAAAGCCGTTACCTTTAGACCGTCAAAATTATAGAGGCTGTTCATAATATATTGGAGTTGCTTTGGATATATTTGAGTTTAGCATAGGGAAGGGAAGGGTCAATTTGTAATATCTCTTAGAAATTAGGAAGCTTGTTTCTTGATATTAGTACCTGCATTTCTTATAATCCCTACTGAATAAATTGCTAATGGAGACAACGATGGGTAAAAAGGTAGAGTTCTACTATGATTTTAGCAGTCCCTATACGTACATTGCATCAAATAGAATTGAAAAGATTTGCAAAGATAATGACGCTACATTAGAATGGAAGCCGTTTTTACTAGGCGGAGTTTTTAATGAGATAGGGTCTGTGCCTGCGATTCAGATAGACAACAAATTCCGTTATTTAAGACAGGATTTTGAAGAATCCGCGATATTTTACGGAGTGGATTTTAATTTCCCTGACCTGTTTCCTCTAAACAGCGTGAGGTCTATGAGAGGGGCGTTTGCAGCTCATGAGAAAGGTAAACTTGTTGAGTACAACCATGAAATGTTCAGACTTTACTGGACACAAGGAGTTGATCTAAGCAAGGCTGAGATTTTGGGGGAAGCGGTTGGTAAAATCGGGATTAACACCCAGTGGTTTCTAAATAGAATCGCGGAGCAGGAAATAAAGGATAAGCTTAGGGATGAGACAAGTTTAGCAATAGAAAGGGGAGTTTTCGGAGCCCCCACTATGTTTGTAGATGAAAAAATGTTCTGGGGTAACGACAGGCTTGATTTCCTGGATAGGTATCTCAAGGGTAACATTTAAAATTCTTAGAACGCTCAATGTTCTCATTTACTTAAATTTGTGTAAATTTCTGGTTATTCAATACTTGGTTATTCCATACAGGGAGAATCGCATTAATGCACAGCTCATATAAATATAAAGATGGTGAATTTCATATCGGAGGAGTGTCGGTAGCAAAAATCGCTGAGTCTGTAGGAACGCCCTGTTATATTTACAGTTATGAATTCTTAAAAGACAGCTTTTTAAGCTACAAAGAAGCCTTCTCCGCTATGAATACGTTAATCTGCTACTCAGTTAAGGCTAATTCCAATCTCGCGATTCTAAAATCATTTTCAGATCTAGGTTCGGGTTTTGATATTGTATCGGGCGGAGAGCTCCTTCGCGTTAAGCGTGCGGGAGGTGATCTGGGCAAAGCGGTCTTCTCAGGGGTTGGCAAAACAAGGGAAGAAATGAAGGCAGCTCTAAAAGCTGGAATCCTGTTTTTTAATATAGAATCCGAAGAGGAGCTGCATGTCTTGAATTCTATTGGTATAGAACTTGGCAAGAAAGCTCCTGTTGCACTTAGAGTAAACCCCGATATTGATCCCAAAACTCATCCCTACATTTCCACCGGGTTTAAAAAGAGCAAATTCGGTATAGAGATTGGAAGAGCGCTCGAGGTCTACAAAGAAGCTAATACAATGGAAGGGGTATCAGTAATAGCAATTGACGCCCACATAGGTTCACAAATTTTTGACTTGACCCCGTTTGTAGATTCTGTGAAAAAGTTGATCAAGCTTGCAGATGATCTAGTAAACGAAGGAATAAATATTCAATACATAGATATAGGCGGGGGGCTTGGAATAAGCTACAAGTTAGATGATAAACCGCCTCACCCGAAAATGTATGCTGATAGTATTATGAAAGAATTTTCGAATAAACCTTACAAACTCGTGTTAGAGCCCGGAAGATCATTAATTGGTAACGCCGGCATGCTGGTAACCAAAGTGCTCTATCTTAAAGAAGGAGCCGCAAAAAAATTCGTTATTGTAGATGCGGCGATGAATGATCTTATAAGACCCGCGTTCTATGAATCCTATCACGAAATTCTAACTGTTAGGCAAGACTCTTCTGACAGTGAGGTTGTTGATGTTGTAGGGCCTATCTGTGAGTCAGGCGACTTTCTTGCCCAGGATAGAGAGCTTCCCAAGGTAAAGAGCGGTGATTTATTAGTGGTACTCAGCACTGGAGCTTATGGTTTTGTAATGTCCTCAAATTACAATACCCGTCCACGTGTTGCCGAGGTGCTTGTTAAAGGGAGCGAATTCTCAGTGGTCAGGGAAAGGGAAACATACGAAGAATTACTTAGCCTCGAGCGAATTCCCGATTTTATCTAGAAAGTATCTTGCCGTTTGAAGCTGATTGTCCGCTAGTCTAACGGCGTAGCTCCGCTATGAATTCAACGTAATTTAATATAAGTTTTTAGGATTGAGTAAGGAGTAATTCTACTCTTTCAACTATCCTTTTTGCACATAGCTTTAAAAGCTTGAAGGAGTATCTATTAGTTTCTCTGCTTCTTCAATTATTTCCCCTAATCTTTCTTTAAACAGAGTTATTCCGCCCAGGGGAATTACTATACAAGATCTACCACCGCTTAATTCTGTTATTCTCAAATATTTGCCTTTATGGTTTTCTTTTACATCGAAGAAAAATCTTTTGGATTCAATGTCAACGTGTTTGCTTGCATGCTCTTTCTCCGTTCTCTCTGCTCTTTCTTCTCTTTCCATCTTCTTACTACCTCCGCCTCATTCCCTGTGTTTGGGATTTTATTTGTGGTTCACTGCGTATGGGTCGAAAGAATAACCCTATGATTTAAAAAAATCAAGATGAAAAGTTAAAATCGGATAATGTATAATTTGTTTATAGCAAATGAGCTCAGAAGGAGAAAGAGATATGTCCAAAAAGGTGAAATTCGGTATAGCTGCACCCGTACCTGGAGAGTCGGTTCAGAGATTGATTGATTTTTCTAAGAAAGCCGAAGAAGGGGGTTTTGATACTGTATGGTTTCCAGATCATGTTGTTTTCATGGCTAAAAGGCTTACACCTGAGGTTTGGTCTGTAATAACGGCTGCCTCCACTCAAACAGGCTCTATACACTTTGGAAGCGTAGGAGATGCTCATAGGATGCATCCTGCGATTTTTGCTCATAGACTGGCAACAATAGATCATATCTCTAACGGAAGAAGCTTTGTATGCATTGGTTATGGAGAGAAAATGAACCTTGACCCTTATGGGATTAAGTGGAATAAACCCCTCTCACGGGTTGTTGAATCAGTAAAGATTATGCGTGCTCTATGGAAAGGTGAGTCAGTTAATTTTGAGGGAGAATTCTTTAATCTTTCCGATGCAGAACTCAGAATACATCCGATATCTGAAAAGGGTATACCGATTTACATTGCCGCCACAGGACCAAGAGCGCTAAGAGTTGCGGGAGAATACGGGGATGGGTGGCTTACCAATGCAATGCCGTCAAGATTATTTAGGGAAAAATCACTTGCTGTAGACGAGGGTGCTCAAAAGCGGGATAAAAGCCTTGGAGCAATTGAGAAAACTCTTTTTATCTTTATCTCAATTGCAGGCGATGAAGACGAGGCATATTCAACCCTTGAACCGGTAAAGCATGCGCTTGTATGGCCTGAGCTCCTATCTCAAGCAGGTTATA
Organism: Candidatus Dadabacteria bacterium; assembly: GCA_030632765.1. GTDB lineage: Bacteria > Desulfobacterota_D > UBA1144 > Nemesobacterales > UBA2774 > CR02bin9. Next base: position 10,717 of record DAOVUC010000003.1, on the reverse strand, counting down.
ATATAGAGATTGATGATGAGTATAAGGGGCTTAAGTACACAAAAATTATGCCTAATGACAGTGATATGCTTAGAAAATTCAAAGAGATGGGAGAGAAATATTATTCTCGGGACATTGTAATGGATTTTGTAATCGCTGGCTCAAAGCAGGATGTAATAAAAAGGATTGAAGAATATATAGAGGCCGGGGTCGACCATTTCTTTTTAAGGGATTTTAGCCCTGATAAAGAAAAATCATTTGATATAATTTCAAAAGAGATCTTGCCTTACTTCAGGAAGTGATAAGTAGGGCATTGCTTAGAATTCCACTAAATTGTTTATAGGTTAATGCTCTATTCTTGAAAGTACGTGATAATAGTTCGAAGAAGGATCGTTTATCTTATCAGATTTGAAATAAACTTTTCTCATATGGTCGAGGGCCCCTGAGTAGAATTCAAAGTCTCTCGATAATTTGTTGAAAATAACAGGATCTCCTTTGCCCATTTCAAGATCAAGTCTGGAAACTACGAAATACGATTTCATCCCCTCGGTAACGTAGTAACTTAAGTAAGAATGCTTGTCTACGTATTCTCTAAATATCCCGCTCATAAAAAGGGAGAAGTCTCCAACATATTTTCTTAGTTCTCTTTGGGTGTTTTGATTTGTGTTATGTTGGTTCTGAAGGTGCATGTCTACTATCGTTTGAACTTTTTTGCCTTCAGAGTCGGTTATTTTGTACAGTTTTTCCGTCCGAGCAAATTCAGTGAGCATATCTGTAAGATATATAGTCGCTTTGTCGTCTTTTTCTTTTCCCAGATCGAAAAAGCTCATATTAACTAGTTTGCTAAAGTATGATTTTAGAGAAGCAGGACTGATTTTTCTCAGGTTTACCATGTGTCGACCCTCCCTTGAATGTCAAAATAGCTATAATACAACTTTAGAAAAAGAGCGAACAAATGTCAAACGGCATTTTAATTTTACATCGGTATGAGATATAATTCCCAAATTAATATATTTTTCTTTCCGATCTAAAATTTGACGAGAATAATCTTAAGAACCAGAGGAATTAATGACTAGAATAAAGATAAACCCCCCTAAAAAATTTGATTACTCAACCGATATAAGCCTAAGGATTAGCGATATAAATTACGGCGGGCATTTAGGACATGACTCTATTTTATCCTTAGCACACGAAGCTAGGGTCAGATTATTTAAGAGCCACGGATTTACTGAGCTAAACGCGTTTGGACCGGCAATGATTTTGTCTGATGTAGCTATCTACTATAAATCAGAGGGTTTTTACGGGGATATTGTTACAGTAGATATTGCCGTTTGTGATTATCTCAAATATGGCTGTGATCTTGTTTACAGATTGACTAATAAGGAAACAGGTAAGGTGGTTGCCATATTAAAAACCGGAATTGTTTTTATTCACTACGAAAAACACGAAGTCGCTCAGGTACCTAAAGAATTCAAGGCTTTGTTTAAAGAACGAAAATATAGCATAGAAATACAAAACAAAACTTAGGGTTACTTAACTATATTAGATTTCTATCTATTGTTTCTCTACGATCATTGCGATACCCATACCGCCGCCGATACACAAGGAGGCTAGTCCTAATCTCGCATCCTCCCTCTTTTTCATTTCGTGAAGCAAGGTAACAAGAATTCTGGTCCCGGAAGCCCCTACGGGATGTCCGAGCGCTATAGCTCCTCCGTTCACATTTAGCTTGTTTTCAGGAATAGGAAGGTCTCTCAGCACTGATAAAGATTGCGCCGCAAATGCTTCATTTAATTCAAATAGATCAATATCATCAAGAGAAAGTCCTGCTTTATCCAGAGCCTTTTGTATAGCCGGAACCGGTCCAATTCCCATTATGGAAGGATCAACTCCTGCAACAGCGTAGGATAATATAGAGGCAAAAGGCTTTATTCCAAGCTGTTTAGATTTCTCCTCAGAGGTAACGAGCACAGCTGAAGCGCCGTCATTTATCCCGGATGCATTACCTGCGGTAACAGTTCCGTCTTTCTTAAAAGCCGGTCTTAGTTTAGAAAGTGTTTCAATCGTAGTATCCCCTCTTGGGTGCTCATCAATTTGAAATGCAATCGGATCAGACTTTCTCTGAGGTATCATTACCGGAACTATTTCATCCTTAAACTTGCCGCTATCCATTGCGGTCTTACATTTTGATTGGCTATTAAAAGCAAATTCGTCTTGTTCCTCTCTGCTAATATCATATTTTAGAGATAGGTTCTCAGCAGTAACACCCATGTGATAATCATTGAAAATATCCCATAGTGCGTCGTAGACCATACCATCAACTATCTCATCTTTGGGTACGCTCATTTTATACCCGAAACGTGCTTTACTAAGATAATAAGGAGCTTGATTCATGTTCTCCACACCGCCTGCAATAATTGCCTCAGCATCTCCAGCTTTAATCGCTTGAGCCGCAATCGCTACTGACTGAACCCCAGAACCACAGGCCCTGTTAATAGTAAAAGCCGGAGTCTCAACAGGTAAACCTGATTCAAGCGCTACTTGTCTCGATATATTCATGCCCTGACCCGCAGAAAGTATATTCCCCATTATACAGTCATCTATTTCTTTAGGATCAATTCCAGTCCGAATAATTATTTCCTTTACTATTGTCGATCCTAATTTGGCCGTTGAGGTATCTTTCAAAGTACCTCCAAAAGATCCAATTGCGGTTCTTAAAGGTTCGCAGATAACTACTTTTTGCATTGATTTACCTCCTGGGGGTTTTCGAGCCGGTATGAAGCGGTTATTCTTGCATATTACCCTTACGGAAATCTTATATCAAGTTAACTATAGTCATCTTGACACTGTTTTTCCTGTTGGGTAATTCGTTAGGTAATAATTAAGAGGAGACCAGCAAACATTGTCTAAGTTAAAGGTTGGAATTATTTTTGGAGGTAGGTCGGTTGAACATGAAGTTTCCTTGCTTTCAGCAAAATCAGTAATTAACAATACAGACACAGAAATCTATGATATCTACCCCGTATTTATTGATAAAAACGGTTTATGGCATAGAGTCAATATTGATGAATGGTTAAATGATGGAGAACTTGAAGTATATACAGAATCATTTCTTGCGCCCTCGCTGAATCATGAGAATCCGGTTTTTTTTGAGATTAGCGATTCAAGGGTCTTAGGTGAGCTTAAGTTAGATGCTGTTTTTCCGGTACTTCATGGCACTTACGGAGAGGATGGTACGATTCAGGGAATGTTAGAGCTTATGGGTATCCCATTTGTAGGAGCATCCGTATTGGGTTCTTCAATAGGAATGGATAAGATAGTAATGAAAGCTGTTCTGAAAGAAGCTTCACTTCCTGTTGTTCCCTATATTGGTTTTTATAAATATGAATGGGAATCTGATAAAAAAACAATAAGAGATAGGGTGCTTGGCTCCATTGGTTTTCCGTGTTTTGTTAAATCTGCGGATCTTGGCTCTAGTGTAGGTATTTCTAAAATTAGCTCAGATGTGGAGTTGAATAGCGCAATAGATTCTTCATGTCAGTTCTCAAATAGAATATTAATTGAAAAAGCTGTATCAAATCCTAGAGAGATTGAGATAAGCGTTCTCGGGAATGAGAACCCTATGGCGTCTTTACCCGGAGAGATTATACCTCATAGAGATTTCTATGATTACACTGCAAAATATTTGGAAGAGGGGACCGGACTAATTGCACCTGCTGAGCTTGATGAGGATATAAATAATAAACTTAAAGAGTTAGCCGTTAAAACATTTAAAGCCCTTGATTGCAGTGGTATGGGAAGGGTTGATTTTCTAATTGATGGGAATACTGGAGATATTTTTATAAGTGAAATTAATACTATTCCGGGTTTTACCGAGATCAGCATGTATCCTAAACTTTGGGAAACAAGTGGGGTAAGTTTCACAGAATTGATTACGAAACTCATTCAATTTGCGATAGACAGAAAAAATGACAAGTTGAAACTGAGAACCGATATAGAAGAGACAGGGGCAGGGAATTAAAGAAATGCCCTAAGAAAACTTGCATAGGTCTATCTTATAGATGTAGTCTTCATTCTCTTGGGACTTAGCAATATACAACAGTTTCTATTAAGTAAGGATAGTGTTTCCAATACTAAATAGTGGGCTATTATGAGCACTCAAAAATCAAGTCAGCCACAGCGCCTTAAGAAAAGTTTAAAGTTGTTTGATGTTTATGCTTTGGCAACAGGAACAACTCTTAGTGCTGGATTCTTTTTATTACCTGGGATTGCGGCTATGAGCGCCGGACCAGCAATTACATTGGCCTATCTAATAGCGGCATTGCCCCTAATACCAGCTACATTTAGCATCGTGGAGCTCACAACGGCTATGCCAAGAGCTGGCGGTCTATATTATTTTCTGGACCGCTCAATGGGTCCCCTTCTAGGCACCATTGGTGGTATAGGTACCTGGCTTGCCCTTATTCTTAAAGTGGCTTTTGCACTGATTGGTATGGGTGTTTATATAGGACTTTTTGTTCCTAACCTCCCAATTGTTCCCGTCGCAATTGCAATTGCTATAGCCTTGGGTGTGCTCAATTTTCTGGGCACCAAGACAAGTAGCAAATTTCAGATTTTTTTTGTTGTGATTCTGGTTTTAATTTTGATTGGATTTATCACAACGGGAGTTCCCGAGATTCATTTTTCTCATTTCAGCGGCTATTTTGATGCGGGCTCTGGGGCTATCTTATCTACCGCGGCTATGGTTTATATAAGCTATGTTGGTATTACAAATGTTGCCAGCCTATCTGAAGAAGTAGAAAACCCTGAAAGGAATCTTCCACTTGGTATATTCTTGGCTCTTGTAACAGCAATATTAATATACGGGATCGGAACTGCTATTATGGTGGGTGTAATACCAATGGACAAGCTCGCTGGAGACCTCTCGCCCGTAGCTACAGTTGCGGGAAGTATATTTGGCAAAGTGGGGATAATCGTGGTATCTGTAGCTGCGCTTTTAGCTTTTATCTCAGTTGCGAATGCAGGAACCATGAGCGCATCAAGATATCCCCTTGCCATGAGCCGTGATTTCATGATGCCGAGCATTTTTCAGAAACTCAGCAAAAACGGAATACCGTTTAATGCAATAATTGTTACTGTAGGAAGTATAGTGTTAATTCTCTTACTTCTTAATACTTCTAAAATAGTAAAAATAGCAAGCGCCTTTCAATTGTTGATGTTCATGTTTGTCTGTATTGCTGTAATAGTTATGAGAGAAAGCAAGATTGATTCGTACGATCCGGGCTATCGTTCTCCCTTATACCCGTGGATGCAAATATTCGGTGTATTGGTAAGTCTGTGGCTCCTTGGTCATATGGGAGTTTGGACCAAGGTCTTTACAGCTGTAATGTTCGTAATAGGGATAGTTTGGTATAAGTTCTATGTGAGGAATAAGGTTGGCAGGAGCGGGGCTATATATCATATCTTCGAAAAACTCGGGCAATCGAGATATGAGGGATTAGACAGGGAACTAAGGGGCATATTAAAAGAAAAAGGACTAAGGAAAGATGATCCCTTTGATCAACTCGTAGCCCGTAGTCATGTAATTGATATTAGCTCAGAGATTGGGTTTGAAGATATCGTAGAAAGAGTAAGCACTTTGTTTTCTCAGTTTGTACCGGAATCCTATGAAAATCTTTATAGGCAGTTCTTTGAAGGTACTGTAGTGGGTGTTACTCCTGTAGCTCATGGTGCGGCCTTACCGCACTCGCGTGTTGACGGATTGAAGCAGATGGAAATGGTTATGGTTCGCTCAAAGCACGGAGTGCATATTAAATTTAATAATCCGGCCACAGATAAGGAAGAAGAACAAACACTACACGCAATATTTTTTCTCCTTAGTCCTTTGGATAGCCCCACTCAGCATGTAAGAATGTTAGCTCAAGTTGCCAGACAGATTGAGGATGAGAATTTTATGAACGACTGGCTTATAGCCGAAGACGAGCAGCAGCTTAAAGAGACCATACTACACAATGAAAGATTCCACTCTATTTATATCCATAAGAATACTCCAACTGAGCAGTTGATTGGAAAGCCGTTGAGCGCAATAAATATGCCTCAAGGGAGCCTGGTTGCTCTTATACGCCGCGGCGAGCAGACTATTATTCCCCGTGGCAGCACAATAATTCATGAAAATGACAGAATAACAGTTATAGGTGAGCCTTCGAGTATGAAGGAGTTTCACAAAACCTATATCCGCTAAAGTTATCCATTTAACCAGTGAGAAAAAGAAAGATTATCGGACTTCTGACTATTTTAGCGGGTCTCCCAGGACTTGGCGGTTTGTTGCTATTAGATAGATTAGATTCTTATCCTTCAGCGGCTGCTATTGTGGTCATAAATGCAATAGTTATAAGAGGTCTCTGCAGCGCTTTAGGAGGAATGTTAATCTGGAGAGGAAGCAAATGGGGTTATTACTTATGCCTGATTACCTGGCTTTATCTTATTGTCGTTTCTATACTAACCTTTGCCCAGCTATACGATAGCGGAGTCGTCTTATCATTTGGATTTTTGAAGGAACATTACTCTAGCTTTGGTAGACCATTCTTGCTATCCTTTGTAAAAGTTCTTTTCGGATTGCCTATTGTTCATATAATTCTTAATGAGCTGTTAAGAGCTAATAGTTTAAAGCAATTAAGTTAAATGAGCTAGCTGATATTTTAATTTGTGCTAGTCTTGTTGATAGTGAGCATCAAATTTGAATTTCAAGTATCTAAACTAGAGATATTTCAAATATAGTTTTGAAAACAATTATAGGGAGTTTTAATATAACTATGAGTGTTTCTGAAAATAATTATGAGAAGGCTACTTTTTCAGGAGGGTGCTTTTGGTGCATGCAGCCTCCTTTTGACAGACTCGAAGGTGTAATCTCGACAACTGTGGGTTATACGGGAGGGGTCGAGAAAAACCCTTCTTATGACGACGTGTGCCTGGGAAGGACTGATCACCTGGAGTCGGTTCAAATTGTCTATGATCCGTCCTTGATCTCTTACGAGAAACTGCTTGATGTGTTTTGGACCAATGTTGATCCTACTGACGGCGGCGGGCAGTTTGTTGACAGAGGTATGCACTATAGGACGGCTATCTTTTATCACACTCCAGAGCAGAAGAAGACGGCTCAGAAGTCAAAAAAGGAACTCGGCGAGACGGGTAGGTATCCTAGCCCGATAGTAACTGAGATTAGGCCCGCTATGGAGTTTTATCCTGCAGACGAATCTCATCAGAAATTTTATGAAAAGAACCCGATTGGCTATTCATCATATAAAATGGGCTCAGGAAGAGACGGGTATATACAATATATGAAGAATATGAAACAATAGTGAATGACCGGTAATTACTTGTCGGTTAAATATTACTTGGCGAAGTCAAAAAAATATAATAGGAGGTATTACAACATGGCTGACGATCAGAGATGGTTTGAGAAACACGCGCCTGAAATGGCAGAAGGGTGGTGGACTTTTTATAAAGCGGTTGAAGGAGAAACAAAGTTAGATCCGAAGACCAAGGCTTTGATTGCAATATCTGTGTCTGTACATGGAAGATGTCCCCATTGTACAGAGTCTAGAATCAAGAAAGCGCTTGCTCTTAAAATTAGCAAGGCGGAAATTGCAGAAGCAATCATGGAAACTGCGCTCTTATCTTCAGGAACTGAAATATTCTGGGCCAAGGAAGTTTACGACAAGTACTTAGGATAAGAAATAACTTTCTTTAGATGTGGCATGAATTTAATAATTCCACAAATATATGGAAAAATGATGAATTGTGTCTTGTCGTTTTATTTTTACTAGGTATACTGATTTCCACTTTAAGTCGGGGTGTAGCGCAGTTTGGGAGCGCGCAGCGCTTGGGACGCTGAGGTCGGAGGTTCGAGCCCTCTCACCCCGACCATCTCCCATTATTTTTTGTTATAATCTTACTTCAATAATATTGCCAAGATACTCTTGTTAATACTTATATTCTCGTCTTATGTCCAAACTTTAGTAATTGGAAAGTTCTTAAATTGTGTATAATTCCCTTTAATAGTTTTATCCCGTATCTTAAAACTAAAGAGCATGTAAATTCGATTTTAATCATATAAGTATTCAAGTCGGGTACTTTATATACTGTATTAATTTGCACGGAGTCTTGGGTGTCAAACTTGTAACGGAGGAGTAAACGGTATGAAAAAACTTACCGGCAAAAAAGTTATAAAGATTGAAGCACCTTATATAGGTATCAACCTGAAAGACTATAATATTGAAAAACGCCGCATTCAATTAGAACTGCTCACCATTCAACAAAAGGTTGTCAAGAAGGGTCAAAGAGTTTGTATATGTTTTGATGGGCGTGACGCAGCCGGCAAAGGCTCTACTATTCTTCGACATACTCAAAATTTAATGCCGAAGTACTACAAAATTGTGGACCTCGGTATTCCTACCAAAAAAGAGTCTAAATACTGGTTCCATAGATATGAGCGGCTTCTTCCTAGAGAGGGGGAAATAGTATTCTTTGATCGTTCGTGGTATAACCGCGCACTGATTGAGCCTACGATGGGATACTGCTCAAAGTCGCAGTACGAGTATTTTATGCATAAGGTGCTTGAGTGGGAGCATAATTTAATTGATAACGGTCTTAAATTGATAAAGTTTTACCTGTCCGTTGATCCAGAGCATCAACTTTACCGCTTTCAAGAAAGGTTGTCTGATCCCCTTAAATTTTGGAAGTTCTCGGAAAATGATTTCCATGCTAGAAAAAAATGGGAAACATTCACCAAATATAAAGAACAGATGGTCACCCATACAGCATCAAAAAAGTCTCCCTGGATACTAATAGATTCGAATTCCAGAAGGGAATCCAGACTCACTACTATGCTATATATCGCGAGGTTCTTTGGAAACAAAAAATTTGTTCCATTGACGGGACAGGATGTTTCAGAAACCTACACTGTAGAGGTTAATGGAGTTTCCTTTAGGGGACTTAATAAACTCCAGATGTCTGTGCTGAGTGAACTGATAGATAAAGACAATCCAAAAGGGGACGCTAAGTTAGAACTCCCTGACCCGCTCAAAAGCAACGTTTCTAAATGAATTGTGATAATGTTGAGAAAACATATAAAGAATTGATTGAAGTGAGTAAACACCCAACTCATGGATATTGGAAACCGGATGATTTCAAATGAAGATGTAAGAAAGCACTTGATCTAGTAGATGAAGTGTGTGGTATAACTGATGAACATTGCACAATATTTCTTCGTCTTAGTCAAGAAACCCTGGTTTTAGGTACAAGTGATTTTAGATTTAACACGCACGTTTCATTGTGTATAAGCATTTTGAACTCTGTGTGTAAAGAATTTATCAAAAGCTGATATTGTTACAAAAGAACGTAAAAACTTAAAACTGCAGGATAAGCTATCTTGAACCGGAGATAACTAGCTGATATTTGCTTCTGTGCTAACCGTTTGGTTTCACAAGACTCTTTTTAATGAGAATAATATGTCAGATGTCAGAAATACTGACAAATATGCTCTAACTCAGACTAAAAAGTAGTTAATGGAATAAGCCTAAATCCTTGCCGACTTTTACTAGATTTAGTCTTCATTATAATGGTTAGCCCTCTAATTCATTGCACTTTAGCAACTTAAACACTCTTTTACTCTTTATAGAAAGTAATACTAGATCTCAAAGCGTATCATTAGATCTTAGTTGGTACAAAGATTGCATATTTACAAGACAGGTTGCATAGGAGAAATGAAGGAATATCCGAAAAAGCTAAGCCTTATGGATGAAACAGAGGTAATTACAAGACCAATTGAACCTGTGGATATAGAGGCTTTATATAAATTTTTTTCGAGAATACCCAAATCCGATCTTCTTATTTATAAAGGTGATGTAACAAAATGGGAAAATGTGGAGAACTGGTTTGCCGGTTCTAACTATGGAAAAGTATTTCAATTGGTGGCTTTGTCAAAAAATAAGGTTGTAGCAAAAGGATCGCTTCACTCAGAGGGGCTTTTTTGGTCACATGCAGCGGAGCTAAAGTTGATAGTTGACCCTGATTATAGGGGAAAAGGTCTGGGTTCTCAATTGTTTAATATTTTATTATATGAGGGATTGAAGCACAATTTCGAGAAGATAATAGTCAGGTACATATCTGACAATATTAGTATTACGAAAATACTGGACCATTATGGTTTTAAGCCGGAAACGGTGCTTAGTTGTTATGTGAAGGATGAATTATCCGGTATTACAAAAGATTTGATAATTGCATCCTTTAGCCTTGAGAACTGGGAAAGGAGGTTCGAATTTTATAGCTCTATATATAGACGGTAAAAGAGGCACACCTTAGTGCAAATATTGCAAGCCTTTTCACAAAGTGCTACTCTCATAATTAGTTAAAGCATGGGATTTAGGTACCGTCTAAAATGACAGATAAAAATAAAACTAAAAAAGAGCTTATGAGAGAATTAGAGGAGCTTCGGTTACAACTAAAGCATTTTGAGCTATCAATTGAGGACGGAACTAATATACCGGATGAGACATTTCGGTTGATTGTAGAATCTGTGCCTAATGGGATAGTAATAACGGACAATATGGGACAAATAATTTTTTTAAATTCACAGGCTGAAAAGATGTTTGGTTATGAACGACGTGCTTTGCTTGGTAAGTCTGTTGAAGAATTAATTCCTGAGGGGTTTAGGAAGGGCCACATTAAATATAGATCT
>DAOVUC010000185.1 GCA_030632765.1 Candidatus Dadabacteria bacterium | reverse complement strand
TTGGTATTTCTCATTATGTATGTTGAAATTTTATGTGGAAAGCTAGAGGAAAATGTTTAACATTAGTATGTGGACGTTGTTAATATTTTTATTGTTGCCAGTTTCATCGTTTGCAGGGCAGGTTTTTGGCACAATTCCTTATCAGGATAAATAAATTTCAATGGAACTGATGAAAGACTAGATGCGAAATTAATTTACGAATGCGTTGAAAAAAATTATTTACGAAATATCAAAATCCCACCAGGTACATATAGAATCAGATTAAATAGTACAGGGAAGTGTAAGTTTAAATTGTGGGTCAATCAGGCAAAACGATTAAAAGAGCTTGAACGTGTGAACTGGAGACTCAAGAGAGCTGTAGCGGATCTTGCACAGGATAATCTAATACTTAAGAAAGCAACAGAGGGAAACTTCTATGCACCGAACGTAAACGTAGATGTATAGTGCATATACAGCAAAAGCTATTTATTTTATAGATCGATACAAGATCAATTAGAGGTGTCCATACTACCCATATATAATCGATATAGTCTAGATATACAACTAGCATAGATTGATAGTTTATTCAATGATATGAATAAGATATAACAATTACAAGGGGTTAGAATAATTAGCCTTTTTGCGTTCGGGACGCAGAGGTCGCCGGTTCGAGCCCGGCCACCCCGACCATTTGTTCTATAGGGAATATCTGTGGCATAGCACTTACAAAGGTTACAAATATTAAGGGTACAGATATTAAGATTTATAAAATGTATACTAATATTGACTGTTAGGTAAGCCATGGAATCTCAAAATAAAAAGGAAGAGCCCGACAAGTTATTAAGGTTGCGGCCACTTTTAATCTGGCTTTTAATATTATCAGGTCTTCTCATCTGGAATGGGCTCAATTTTTGGCCCAAGACACCTTCCAAAGCGTCTATTACTTACAGCGAATTTATTGAGCAGCTAAAGACTGATAATGTTAAAAGAGTCTATATTGACGAAGATAAAATCACGGGTGCTTTTGAGATTCCAATCATATGGCCTCGTAAGAGTGAAGAAGATCAAACCGCTTCCAGCCCTAAAACTTCATTCTTTAGCAAACAGATTGAACCTGCTGAGTATAAGGAGTTCTCAACCGTTTTCCCGCAAGAAATTGGTGACTCCAATCTATTGCCTCTCCTGGAAAAACATGGAGTAACCGTTGAAGTAAAATCCATATCCAGTAATAAGTTTCTTACCTTGATATTGAGCTGGCTGCCGTTGGCATTACTATTTATTTTCTTTATATGGATGAGTAGTAATATAGCCGGAGGCAGGAACGGAGCTTTTAAGTTCGGTCGGAGCCGACCGCGCCGCTATAGCGGGGACGAAAGTAAAATCACATTTGATGATGTTGCGGGGGTTGAAGAGGCAAAAGCCCAATTACAGCAGGAAGTCGATTTTTTACGCAATCCCAAAAAATATCATGACATAGGTGCACGTATTCCAAGGGGAGTGTTGCTTATGGGGCCCCCAGGCACTGGCAAAACTCTACTGGCGAAAGCTCTTGCTGGAGAGGCGTCAGTGCCATTTTTCAGTATAAGCGCTTCAGAATTCGTAGAAATGTTTGTCGGTGTGGGAGCGAGCAGAGTGCGGGATTTATTCAAGCAGGCTAAAGAGTCAGCTCCCTCCATTTTGTTCATCGACGAGCTTGATGCCGTAGCGAGGAGAAGAGGCGCTGGGATGGGAACTGTAAACGACGAGCGGGAGCAAACACTAAATCAGCTACTGGTTGCAATGGACGGTTTCGATGAGCGTGAAGAGGTTATTGTTCTAGCAGCAACAAACCGTCCCGATGTGCTTGATCCGGCACTGCTCAGGCCCGGGCGGTTCGACCGTCAGGTGGTACTAGGGCTCCCGGACCTAATAGGTAGAGAGGAGATACTTAAAATTCATAACAAAAAATTAAAACTTAAATCAGATGTGGATATTAAGCTTCTCGCCCGCTCAACAACCGGAATGAGCGGTGCGGATTTAGCAAACCTTTGTAATGAAGCGGCTATTGTCGCTGCTAGGGATAATCACAGTGAGGTGACAAAATCTGACTTCGAAGAGGCTCTGGATAACATACGACTCGGTGAGAAGCGGCAAATTCTGCTTGATCAAAACCAGAAGCGAGTTATTGCCTTTCATGAAGCCGGACACGCTCTTGTCGCGTGGTTTACTCCTGAAGCCGACGAAGTGCATAAAGTGACTATCATTCCACGTGGGCAGGCTCTCGGAGTGACGGAGCAGCTACCCGGTCGGGAACAATACAATTACAGCCTTAGCTATTTGGTTGCCCGTCTTGAAGTTATGCTGGGCGGGCGTACGGCAGAGGAGCTCGCTCTGGGTGAAATTACCACCGGGGCCGAGAATGATCTGGTTGAGGCGACCCAATTGGCTAGGCGTATGGTAACTCGCTGGGGGATGGGTGAGCTTGGATTAATTGCATTCAGAGCTGATGAGGAACACCCGTTTCTCGGATATGAATTGGCTAAAGGTAAGGATTATAGTGAAGAGACCGCCTCCTCCATCGACAGAGAGGTCAGACGCTTGCTTGATGAATCACATCAGAAAGCTCACAATTTGCTGAGTACAAAGCGAGAACTACTGGATAAGCTGGCGAGTATGCTTCTGGAGGAAGAAACCATCGGAAGAGAAGAGTTAATCAAAATCCTCGGGGCACATCCCAGGCCGGGGGTTTTACAAAAAGTAAAGGGAACAGAATCATAAGAAGAGAGGGAGTGGCGCATTTGAGAACTCCTGAACAGCAAAGGCCTAACTTTTGCTTCATGCCGCCCTTGTTCGCTTTCAAAAGAGTATTACCGCTACATAGTCCTAACTACTGAGATTAATTTATAGTTTGGGGAATATATTGCTTCGCCATTCATTCTATAGCTTAAATCTCAGAATAGCGCCTATTCCATCTATTTTTTTCGCAGTTTCTTTATTAAATAGAATCTCTATTTCCGCGTTTTGTCTAAACGCTTCTTCCATTGCGTCATCCACTACATCAACAACCGCTACAGGCTCGATCCCTTCCGGGCAAAGATCTTGTTTCTCCGTAAATAACACTCCTGATTCGGGGCAAATAAAACCAGGGGAGCTAAATCCCTCTTCAATAAAAAGCACTCTAACCTGGCCTTTTGCCAATGCCTTCAATGTAGCACTAATCCCCTTTACTGTTAAACCGGAGGTCGCTTTTTCCTCGAGTTCCTCTAAGAGTTTTTTTTGTTTTTCGGCCTTTTTTATTTCAAGCACTTCTAAAGTCTCTTCTATAAGCTGGTAAGGCTTGATTTTATTGACGTCTGCTGTAATTGTTCCGGCCAGTTTGTCCCGGAGATAAGAATGGAGGTGATGAGAGAATTCAGAAATATTTTTATCAGTGCCTCCGAGCACTAACAAATTGAATTTATTCTCATTGTAGTAGGCAAATAGTTTATCGGTGATGTATTTATAGTGCTGATGTATCTCATTTTCAATTGTTCTGTGAAAGCCATGCTCACCATAACCCTGAACGAGATTGCCTGTGCCGGTTCCCGGCGACAATTTCTGTTTGAATTTACCTTCGGGTGAGCTGAATTTTGTGGTCCGCGATGCTCCGGGGTAGAAAAAATCAAGAATCTCATGAGCCCCATCCGGCTCAAGCCTAAAAATTCTAGCCTTTTTTCTATCGATGATTGCGGTGACTATATTGCTGTAGTCATCATTTATTTCAATGAGCTGTCCTAAAATCGGAGAACGGTCAACCGAGAGCTGATTACGGTAAACCAGGGGAAGCTTGAAAACTTCCCAAAAATTACTTTTCGAAGCGGAGAAGATGCAGATTCCTCTACATTCTGTAAGCTGATCGGTGTTATCAATATGATTTGAAATTTTATTAAAGTCCGACTCTAAAGATTCCAAAGCAGCTTCGCTTATATTTTTTTTGTTTAGGTTAACTCTCTGCTTCTTAATGAGATTCTTTAGATTTGTTTCATACTTAAAGTTCTCCCTATCATGGGGTCCCAATTTAAGATAAAGAGAGGTAATTGGATATTTATCGTTCTTATACTCCAACAATTTGTTAATGCGGTCTTTAAGGTCCATATGCTGCCTCCCTATATTCGTATCATCGCTTCTCACCTCATGTTAATTTAAATAGAGTCTGTCTTAATTAACAGGATCAGAAAAATTAACTATATTGGGATCTACTAATCTTATGTAATCGTTATAACTCATTCTTATCGCGTCCGTGTGAGTTCCGGCGTTGAAAACGATTTCTTCATCTTCCGATAAAGCTGAAGCGGCATAAACGGGAATGTCATAAAAGTTTCCAAAAGGCGGCATAGCTCCTACTTCACAGTCCGGGAATAAATCTTTAATTTCATCTTCTTGTGCTAATCGAAGTCCTTTAGCGGCAATTTGCTCTTCGAGATAATCAAAGTTGATCTTTCTCGAAGCAGGGAGAACAGCCATCATATAACTGCCTCCGGCTTTAAGAATGACCGTCTTGGCTATCTCCTTGCCGGATATGTGAACAGATTCAGCCAGCT
>DAOVUC010000106.1 GCA_030632765.1 Candidatus Dadabacteria bacterium | reverse complement strand
TTTTTACTAACTTTTCATAACCAGAACTCACCTAATAAAGAAGACTACTAGAACACTGCTATATAGTTTTCAAGTTTATTGTTATATTTATCAATAAGAATAAACATTTGATGGAGGAAATAATGAGTAAAACTCAGAATCAGGGAGATAGTATATTTTCAAGAATAAGAGATAGTATAAGGAAGAAGAGGTTCGCCTATCTTACCGGGTCGCTCCTTCTCCTCATAGTAGCCTACCCCTATGTACAGGGCGAGATTATGGGGCAAATAATATTCAGCCTGCTAACTACTATAGTAATGATAATGTTAGTGATTGCAGTAGCGGATAAAAAACTTTATACCGTAATAGCGCTTTTACTTGCAATGCCGTGGTTTCTAATAATTTTGTTGAACTTCCCGCTTTTTAAGACCGATTATACCCTATTGATTAAAGAAGAAATTATATTTGCGTTCCTACTCTTCGCCTATACAACATATAGAATTTTCGTGCACATAATTAAAAGCCGCGAGATAACAGCAGAGATACTATTTGCTTCAATATGCGTTTATATGCTCATAGGTCTTACATGGGGTGCGCTTTATGTGATAATTGAGATTTTCTATCCCGGCTCATTCATAGATAGCGATGGACAGCTTCTTCATGGGGGTCCGGATTTTCTCTTTTTCAGCTATACAACACTTACGACAGTCGGATATGGAAACATTGAAGCCATTACAGACCAGGCGCGCTCACTTGCTTCGCTTGAAGCAATAGTCGGCCAGCTCTATCTCACCATAATGGTCGCACGCCTTGTAGGACTTCATATATCCAAACCAAAGGCGAAGGAATCGGCTGCATAAAATTTATAAACTCCATCTCATCCTACAAGACTAAGGAGAGTGAGGAAAGTATTAAAGGATTTCCTCGAGTATTGAAGCTAAGACTAATACTGTTGCTGAACCTCAAAGTCGTCAAATTCAAGCAGCCAGTTACCGTCTTTTTGTTTTACCCATCTTTCCTGAATAACAATTCCACGGCCAACATTCATTTTCCAATCGGCTGTAAGGAGCACAGTTGTTTCATTCTCTATCGCAGCACTAACATTGCTATACTCAAGCTCCCCCGCGCCGGTTTCAATAAACGGTTTCCAAAAACTTTCTATCTCCCCAATTCCCTTGTATGTCCCAAAGGGTTTTGCGTTCATTACAGCGTCATTTGTATAAGCATCGATACATGCACGAGCATTACCATTATTGAAATTTGCGATCCAATTTCTGCTGCTATTGAGTACCTGCTCGATCATCTTTTCTCTATTGGTGTCTGACATATTTCCTCCATTTATTTTTAGAATAAGAATTGGATATGTAAGGATAGCTTCTAAATTAGAAATTTCCAGACCGACTCTTAAAGTCATATCATAAATGTAGCCATGGATTTAATCCCATTTAATGGATCACAAAACACTTCACTAATATTTTCAATAATTTTTAGAAGTAACCCCGTCGCAATTAGGCAAAATGAATGATTATTGGGCAATCTCGGGTAATTTATTATTAACAGGGATTTGAAATACTCTTCAGCTTTTCAGCTTCCTTAGAATAAATCTTAAAGGAGATCAATCTATGAAAACATTCAGCCTCTACATTTCAATTGTTCTGGTACTTTTTTCAACCGCGCCTGTAAGCTCAATTGCATGTACTGAAGTAAGACTCAAATCAAAAGACGACTCAGTGGTAATAGGCCGCAGTATGGAATTTGCCCAGGAACTCAACTCAAACATAATTGTACAGCCCAAGGGCCAAAAACGCGTCTCGAAACTTCCCGACGGAAGTAACGGCAAAAAATGGACAGCAAAGTACGGGGTGATTTATCTTGACGGGTTTGGTCTAGATATCGCTGTTGACGGTTTCAACGAGACAGGGCTCTCTGTCGGAGAGCTCTATTTCCCGGGTGAGGCACAGTTCTCGGATGTTCCCAAGAAACACAAATCCAAAGCTATATCAAATCTGGACTTGCCCCTCTATATTCTTCAGAATTTCTCAACTATAGAGGAAGTAAGAAAAGATCTTCCCAAATTGAATGTATGGGGAGAGAAACTCGAAGTGCTAAATAACATAGTGGTCCCCGTCCATTATTCAGTGTATCAGGAAGACGGACAGGGGATAATTATCGAATATACCAATGAAGGACTTAAGGTATACGACAGCGTAGGAATAATGACAAATTCACCCAAATACAACTGGCACCTGACCAACCTTAGGAACTACGTCGGCCTAAATTCACAGAATGTTTCGCCTACTGTGATAGATGGTATAAGTTTTGCCGGCACCGGACAAGGAACAGGGCTAAAGGGAATCCCGGGCGACCCAACCCCGCCCTCTCGCTTTGTAAGAGCTGCCGCCATTGCCTATCTTTCGGAAAAAGGTAATACGGCGGGCGATATGGTTAATCTATCTGAGCACATCATGAACAATGTCGATATCCCAATTGGCTTAGTTAGAGACTTTGAATCCGGAGAGACTTTTCACGACTATACTCAGTGGATCGTGATAAAGGACATTACAAATAAAATCCTGTACTACCGCTCTTATGAAAACATGTCGCTACGCTCCGTAGATATGAACAAGCTTGATATGAGCTCAGAAGGAAAGAGGCTCAGTATTCTGGTTCGCGGGATGGGTTCAGGAATTGTTGACGTTACGTCCGACTTAAAAACACAGGAGTAATTTTCAATTTGAATAATAAAGTAAGCAAATCGTAACCCGTGCAAATCAAAGTGCGGGTTATGGCTACCTATGCTCTAATAAAGAAACTCCTCCAGTCTTTACGTACAGCTCACATCCGTTGGGAGAATAAGGGGAATGTTGTGCTCGTGGCGGGAATCTTAGCCAGGTCATCTCACCGTATGAACCGTTTTCATCTTGCAGGTTACCTCTTAAAATAAGGATCTCCGCTCCACCTGGATAAACTACATTCCCAGGAGCTGCCCCGCTATCCCATTTCTGAAGATTCATCTCTTCTGCGTAGTTATCCTCTGAATAGAGCGTCTTAACCGCGATACCAGGGACAGTGGAATCTTTCCAACTCAAATTTGGAGTATCTACTACAATCTGGCCTCTGTTATCACCCGGGTACTGCCTGAGCTTAACAAAAATGATCCCCCCCTCTTTTGAAAACGGTATGTGCTCATAGCCCTCGGGGTTAAGAAGGTAGGTGCCGGCCGTAAAATCACCGCGCACATCAGAAAATGTGCCGCCAAGTACAAGGATTTCCTCTCCACCCGGATGAGCATGAGCATGGAAATCGGAATTTGCCTCGTACATAACAAGAGAAGTAACCTGACCCGCCTCACTGGGTCCCACAAGATGGAGCCTTTTCCTCCAAACTGTCCCGCTTGGGCTCTCCTGCCATTTCATTGAATTTGTATCAACTGATACAAATTTGGACATATCGCCGTTTATATGTTCCGGCTTATTCATAGAGGACACCTCATATCAAGAGTTTAACCAATGCCTTTCTTATCACGAATCATAATCCATGCTACAAGTGCGCTGAGTAAAGACAGCCCCGCAGCTATATACATTAAGATGTTGAAGCTACTAACATAAGAGAGATCAACAAGATTCTTTAGTTTCTCTTCTAGATCAGAGGCAATGCCTATGGGCGTCTCAGCATTAGCCAGGTTTATATATTCTCCTTTGAAGGCTTCCTGCACCTCTTGGGGAATACTGTGGAGATGCATCCCGGCATCCATCCCCGAGCTAAATAAAATGAGCATTACTATGCCTAGAATAGCAATCGCCACCAGCCCGGAGACTCTGGAAACAGCGTTATTGATTCCCGAAGCTGTGCCCGAAAAGCTATTAGGAACGGCGTTCATAACAGCCGCGGTAAGCGGCGCTACACTCAAAGCGAGCCCTAGCCCAAGCACAAACATCCCCGGAAAAAAGGTGAGGAAATAACTTCCCCCACCGCCCAATAGAGCAAATAGCACGTATCCAACCGCCTGTATGATGTTCCCGAATACGAGTGGCAATTTGGCGCCGTATTTATCAACCAGTCCTCCCGACCAACGGGAGAATAAGAATAGAAGAATTATTATCGGCAGGAATGATGCCCCCGCCTCTATTGCCGTATAATCATATATTTGTATCATTACGAACGGAAGGAAAAATAGTGTCCCGCCGAAAGGTGCGTACATAAGAAAAGTAACTAAATTGGCTCCGCTGAAAGTGGTTGAACGAAACAACTTAAGCGGCATCATCGGAGCCTCTACCCTATTCTCCACAATGATGAATGCTACAAGTGATGCCACACCCACAGCAAGTGAACCGAACACTAGCGGATCGGCAAAGCCTAAAGCTGCGGATTCTATAAAGCCATATACAATCCCGCCAAGACCGATTGTAGCAAGCACTCCGCCCAAGTAATCAATCTTGCATTTCGCAAGCTCGCCTTTTGATTCTGGCACTCGGAAGAACAAGATCACCAAAACTACGATCGCAATAGGGATATTGATAAAAAATATCCACCGCCACGAGACTTCTTCAATAAGCCATCCCCCCAGCACCGGCCCTATAGCGGTTGTGATCGCCGAGAATGCCGACCACGTGCCTATGGCCTTACCCCTCTCAGACTCATCGAAAAACACCGTGATTATTGCCAGACTCCCGGGGATCATCATAGCTCCCCCTATCCCCTGCACTGCACGGAAGTAAATAAGCTGATCAACATTCTCCGAAAGTCCGCAAAGAATTGACGAGGCGGCAAATAAAGTGATCCCGATACCATAAACAAGCCTTCTGCCGTAACGGTCCCCAAGAGCGCCCCCGACTAATATAAGAGAGGCCAGGAACAGGGCATATGCCTCAATCACCCACTGCATATCGACAATTGTAGCGTCGAGTTGTTCCTGAAGCGCTGGGAGTGCGACATTCACAGCTGTCCCGTCTATATAAGCCATGCTCGCGCCCAGGATAGTTGCCGCCAGCACCCAGTAGCCAGTTACTTTTTTGGATACGTCTTTAATTGAATCAGTTTCTATAAGCGGGGGTATTGAGGGGGGCTTGCCAATTGTTCCCATGATTAGAAACTAATTAACCCTAAGAAAGCTTAAATGCAAATTATTAATGAGCTTCAAGCAAATCCCGCGCTGCACCCAATTAAAGATGTGAATTTAATTTTAAAAAATCCTGAATCCTTATTTGTTGCACTTACAACTAAACTAACGAACACAAAAAAGCAGGTCAAACCGCACATACAGGAGGCAGTAAAATGAAAAGTTTGATTTTAGCATCAGTTTTAGCAGTTGGGCTTAGTTTCCCGCTCATATCACAGGCAGAGGTTAGTGCTTTTGGAGTTCAGATCCCGGTTCAAACCTCAGAAGTAAGTGACAGTGCCCGCGGCGGCTATGTAGCCCAAAGCCTCTCCGATACGTTTCAGGTTCAGAAGCTTCAAAGCTCAAATGAATCTAAATCGTCAGATAGTTCGTATGATAATAATACATACTATGTTTTCGGAGTAGCTTTGGACGACGGAAACGTTATATAAGCTAGGCTTATTAAAGTAAATAGTTTGTCTGCGCGTACTACGCGCCGCACGCCATACCATCCTCCATCCAACCAAAAGCTCGTGGAGCCTAACAGCTCCCCGGGCTTTTTTATTTTACAAATCCTACCTTTACAACCATCTTCAAGAAACTCTTCCAAACATTATTGTTAGCAGTCATTTCGATTGTGGAGAGTAGTCTTAACTCCAAAAAGCCATATCAAACTTTTTACACACTACCTACTATAATTATATTGACTCAATCCACCCTTCTCTCTTCCAACGTATCTATAAATGACAAGGTATTATATTATTAAGGTACTAGTTAAAGGAGAGTCCGGATGAAATTTAATACAATTGCCAAGCTATTTTCTTTGTTATTTCTTGCTTCATTTCTGCCTTTACTACTGAACGTAGCGACCAATACATCCTACGCTCAATCTACCCACACCATTACAAACAACACCAACTGCTCACATTCTATATGGGTAGGCGCAAACCCAAAAGTTCAATCGGTAACAGTAGGCAGTCAAAATATTACGACCCTGGGTGGCTGGGAAATGACAACAGGCCAGAGTGCTACAGTTCTA